>JAEEPD010000173.1 GCA_016284575.1 Bacillota bacterium
TGTAGGGCTCGTCCTCCATGTATTCCTTGCGGGCTTGCTTCTCCCTGGTGTAATTCTCGTTTGCATAGGGCAGCGGGCTGTAACCCATGCCGCCGGGGAAGATCAGTCCGTCCGTAAGCTCCGCATATGCTGCAGACTCGTTGATATCCAGGGGCACCAGAGGAATGGCGCCGTTGGCGTAGACCGCCCATTCGTAGGGCTTGGTCAGCATCATAGCGTGTACGGAGAAGTGATGGTCCAGGCAGGCTCCCCATGCTATGGAGATCAGAGGCTTGCCGATGGCAGCCTGGATCGCCGCCTTCTTATCCTCCCCTTCCTTCTTTGCCTGAGCATTGCAAAGAGAACCGAAGAAATTGAACAGAGCATTGTCTTCGAGTCTTGGAGCATCCTTATCCGTGGGGACTCCGGGAACGGGTTCCATGCGGGTCTTTCCGTAGCCAAGATACTCCTTCTTCTCCTCGGGAGTCATAAGTATTGGCCCTCTCATCTGATGATTGAAGGCATAGAGGTAATCGTCATCGGTCTTATAGGTCTCAGCATTCCACTGAACGCCGAAAACCGGCAGAGTCTCATGGCATACAGCCTCGATCAGCTGCTTTTTGCCGCCGTCTGCCGCATCGTTTTCCGACCAGGCGACAGCCCTGAGCCCCTTGCCCAGAGTCTTGATGCCCTGGTGGTTATAGCTTCTTACAGCTCCTGCCTCTTCTATGATCCCGGCAAGAGCTTTGGCATTGTCTCCGAGAGCCGAGCTCTGATCAGCCGCCAGCACCCTGTACTGAGCACCGACAGGATGTATCATCCCTCCGTCTTCAGCCAGATCCGCATACAGCGTTCCGCCCAGGACCACATTTATGATGTGCATGCCTCGTCCGATACCGAAGACAGGCTTTCCCGCATCGATAAAGGCTTTGCACAGGGGGATGTCGAAGGAATCCCTGGTGTAGTTGATGTTGTACTGATACCAGCTAAGTCCGCTGTATTTATCGCTGACTATCTCTCCGTAGCGGGCGGGATTGATGTCCCAGCTGCCGTCGGTCAGCAGCAGTCCGTCCGCCATCATGGCATGCTCTTTGTACAGCCTGGCATCTGTGGGCATCATGGGGAGCATCCCTGCGCCGGACACTGCCATGGTATAGCTTCTCTTCTGCAGATAATAAGGACGTCCGGTCTCCTTATCCAGCACTTCATCGGGTGTTACAAATACTAAAGGCTTCATATATATTCTCCTTTCGCTTAAGAAAGATCGTTATCGATATAATTTTAATTCCCTGCAGCCGCTCCGTCAATCATATGCTTCATCACTTTAAAGCAAAAGAGGACGGTTATTCCGTCCTCTTTGCGTTATTTGTTTTGTTATCTTGCCAAGGCGTGGAAGGCTTTGGCCTTTGCTCTGGATTCTGCAACGAACTCCCTGAGTTCTGCCTTGAACTTGGGATGAGCGCACCTTTCGATCAGCAGGTCAGCTCTCTCGTATGCGGTGAGGCCTCTGAGGTCCGCCAGACCCTGCTCGGTAACGATGATCTGGGTATCGTGCTCGGTGTGGTCCACATGGCTTACATGGGGCACCAGGCAGGAAAGAGTGCCTGCCTTGGCTGTGGAAGCCGTGGTGAAGATGGAAAGGCCGGAACCTCTTGCGAAGTCGCCGCTGCCGCCCAGACCATTCATAAGGCTGGTGCCGCCCACATGCGTGGAGTTGACATTGCCTTCAAGGTCGAATTCGATGGCGGTGTTCATGGCGATTACGCCCAGACGCTTGATGACCTCTGGCGCATTGGAGATCTCCTGGGGCCTAAGCACCAGTCTGCCCTTGTAGTCAGCCAGCCTTGCATAGATGCCGGCTCTGATGCTGGGGGAAAGAGTCATGGACGTGGCGGAAGCGCTGAGCACCTTGCCTGCATCCATAAGGTCGAATACCGCATCCTGAGCGACCTCAGTATAAACGGTCAGATTCTCCAGATCGGACTTGGCCAGCTGGGAAAGAACTGCATTGGCAACGCCGCCTACGCCGCTCTGAAGAGGAGGCAGCGGATTGGGGAGTCTGCCTGCAGCGATCTCCTGGTGGAAGAAGTTCACGATATGCTCTGCGATGGCAATCATGT
>JAEEPD010000174.1 GCA_016284575.1 Bacillota bacterium
GGCGGCAGCGGCATGGAGCCCAGCTTTTCCAGTATCTCCATGAATATGCCATCGTATTCGAATTCCACAATGCGGGTGCCTCCGTCGGAATTGGAAAGCACATGAGCCTTGAGCTCCCCCTCCTCTCCGAAGACTATGGTGTCGCCCGGACGGACCCTTCTGCCGGGACGGACAAGGGTCTCCCATTTGTCCCCCTCCACCCGCTTAGAGAGCAGGAACTCTATATGGGCTCCGGTCTTTTCCCTGGTGCCGAAAAGCCTGGCAGGTATGACCTTGGAATCGTTGAATACCAGGCAGTCCCCGGGGTTCAGATAGTCCAGCACATCGTAAAAATGCTTATGCTCCAAAAGCCCCGTATCCCTGTGTATAACAAGAAGCCGGCAGCCGTCCCGGGTCTCGGAGGGCTGCTGGGCGATGAGCTCCAAAGGAAGCTCGTAATCAAAATCGCTTACATTCATGATCTATATCACCATTCATATGCAGGGGTCTGGGACTCGCCTCCGGTTTCGGAAGAAGCATCCTGCTCCGGTTCTGTCTCCTGAACAGGCTCGGCCTCGCCTCTCAGAGCCCTGTAGCTGGTTATTTCCACATTGGTATAGTAATAGTTTATGATATCCACGGCGCTGAAGCCGGCATCCGCCATATTCCGGGCGCTGGTCTGGGGCAGGCCCACACCGTGGCCGTAGCCTATGCCCTTAAAGTACAGGGTCCCGCTGTCAACCAGCTCGTGGCTGAAGGAAAAGCCTGTGTCCTGACCGCTTCCTGCAGCTACGGTCTCGCTATCGCTGCTTATGGAAAGCTCAGAAAGCTCCAGAAGCACCGGCTCGCCGTCCGCTCCGAGCACATAGACGGGCTCCTTGCTGCGTCCCGCTTCGCTGTCCGAAACCATATTTATTGAAGCAACAGACAGGTTTTCGTAGTCCACCTCGGGGCTTCCGCTCAGGGAGAAGAACTGGCTCTTTACAGTGCTTCCGCCCATGACGCTCATGACGTTGTTCTTGGTCAGGGTGCTGTCTCCCAGGCTGTGGTGCACAAGGATCTGGTTCACGGCGCCGTTTTCCAGGACCCTGCTCACCTCCACGCTTTGAATGTCTCCCACCTCATAGCCGTAATTCTGCATGCGGGCCTTAAGCTCTGTGAAGCTTATAGCCGCTGTCCACACATATTCGGAGCAGTATTCGTCCTTTTTGCCCCGGGCATAGGGCAGCACGGCAGTCCATACATCCTCGGAATTCATGGTATAGCCGCCGCTGGCCGCGTAATAGAAGGTGCTGGCTATCTGTCCGCCGTAGCTGATGACCTGCCCTTCCGTCTCCCTGCTGGCCCTGACGGTGCTTTCGTATTCGCTGGAAAGCCCTCTGTAGACCTGACAGTCCCCGGAGGAGCAGAGGTCAAAGCCTGCGCTCCAGTGGTGATTCAGATGGGTAAGAGCATAGGACCTGGCGGTGAGAGCCTGGGCCTTCAGAGCCTCCAGCGGATAATAGGAGCCCATCTCGTTGCCCACCACGCCCCAGATATAATGCTCAAGGGTAAGATAGCTTATGGGATGCAGCTTTCCTGCGTCGTTTGCGAAATAAATGAAGCCGTCGCGGAAGTTCTTTCCGTTGATCCTGACGCTTCTGGTCTCGGGATCCTGCCCGCGGCTCAAAAAAACCGTGCCGTTGGGATAGTCCCCGGCTTTGAGGCTGAGGCTTGTGACCCCTTCAAGCTCCGCTGTCAGAGCGCTGTCCAGGACAAAGGTGTTGTTGACAGTATCCCGGTCAATCCGACCGGCATAGAAGCCGTCCCCGCAGTAAAGATCGATGCTCTCCACCGCCGCGTCGCCCCACTGTATGCCAATGCGCACCCACTGACCACCCATTCCGGGGGGATAATCTATGGCGACAGCTTCTGTCCCGGCAGTCTCTTCAGGACCTTCAGCATAGGAGGGAGCCATGAACGCAGACAGCAGACAGAGACAGAAGAAAAGTGCCGCCAGGGTCTTCGCTCTGTGCTTTACCATAGCTTCACCTGCTCCTCGCCGTCGCTGTCATCGGCGGGCTGGCCCGGCCTCATGTATTCAGGCACGGGAAGCCCCAGATGGGCGTAGGCCTTATCCGTTACTATCCTGCTCTTGGGAGTCCTGTGGAGCATGCCAAGCTGCATAAGATAGGGCTCGTACATGTCCTCCAGAGTTATGCGCTCCTCCCCAAGGGAGGCGGCGATGGTATCTATCCCCACGGGGCCGCCGTGGAAGCTTTCGATTATGAGCCTGAGTATCCGGCGGTCCAGATCGTCCAGGCCCAGGCTGTCAATACCCAGCGAATCCAAGGTGATATTAACGATATCAGGGTTTATGTTACCTTCGTATTTTACCTGGGCAAAGTCCCTCACCCTCTTAAGAAGCCTGTTGGCCACACGGGGTGTGCCTCTGGACCTTTTCGCCAGCTGCATGGTGGATTCTTCGTCTATCTCGATACCCAGTATCCCTGCTGTTCGCTTTATAATCTGACAAAGCTCATCATCGCTGTAGAGGTCGAATTTTGCAAGAACGCCGAAGCGGTCCCTTAAGGGAGCCGAAAGGCTGCCGGACCTGGTGGTGGCGCCGATAAGGGTAAAGTGAGGCAGGCCGAGCCTTAAGGTCTCTGCCATGGGGCCCTTGCCCATGACTATGTCTATGGCAAAATCCTCCATGGCGGAGTAAAGGGTCTCCTCCACATTGCGGCTGAGCCGGTGGATCTCATCGATAAAGAGCACGTCGCCCTCCCCCAGATTGCTGAGGATGGCCGCCAGATCCCCCTGCCTTGTGATGGCGGGCCCGGCGCTTATCTTAAGCTCCACACCCATCTCGTTGGCTATGATGCCTGCCAGCGTGGTCTTTCCAAGGCCAGGAGGCCCGAAAAACAGCACATGGTCCAGGGTCTCGCCCCTCATTTTGGCTGCCTCTATATATACCTTCAGCTGATCCGTGACGCCCTTCTGGCCTATGTAGTCCTCCATGCGCTTTGGGCGTATGGATTTTTCCAGAAGCTCCTCGTCCTGCATCAGATCCGCGTCTGTTATCCTCTGTTCGTATGCCATAATTACCTCTGATTTCTGGCTCTTAAGGCCAGTCTTACGTATTCCTCGGTGCTGTAGTCGCCCTCAGGCACTGCCGCCATGGATTCCATGGCCTCGGTCCTGGAGAAGCCCAGGGCCATGAGCGCCTTGGCCGCAGCTTCGCGGTTTGAGCCCTTTTCGGGCTGAGGCGCGCTGATGTCAGTGGCCAGGCTTTCGAAGACCTTCACCTTGTCCTTCAGGTCTATCACCACCCTCTGCGCGGTCTTTTTTCCGACCCCGGGGGCCTTGGTTATGGATGCGTCGTCGCCATAGGCTATGGCCTGGACCAGCTGCCTGAGTGTCATGGAGGAAAGAATGGCAAGGGCCGCCTTTCCGCCCACACCGGACACTGTCAGCAGCATCCTGAACATGGCCAGGCTGTCCCTGTCCGCAAAGCCGTAGAGGCTCACATCGTCCTCCCTCACCATCATGGCCGTATAGATGCAGACCGTCTCTCCGGTGCCTGCCTTAAGATATGCGGGGCTGTTGGCAGGCACGTTTATCTCATAGCCTATGCCGTTAGCCTCCAGAACTATCATGCCGCCGTAGCTGTCCGTTACGACGCCTTTTATGTAGTGGATCATATATTTCTCCTGTCAATGGCTTTTCGTGCGTCAGCGGGGCTCTCAGCGCCTCTGGCGGGCCTTTAATTCCTTCAGACGCTTCATGGCTGTCCCTGATTTGGCGTGACAGATGGCTGCCGCCACCGCGTCCGCCGCGTCGTCCGGCTTGATTATCTCCTCCATGCCCAGCAGCAGCTTTACCATGCTCTGGACCTGCTTCTTCTCCGCCCTGCCGTTGCCGGTGACGGAGGTCTTTATCTGCAGCGGGGTGTATTCATAGATGGGCAGCCCACTGTTGGCGCAGGCGAGTATGGCCACGCCCCTGGCCTCGCCCACGAATATGACGGTCTTGGCATTGGTGTTGAAGTAAAGCTCTTCAATAGCCACCTCCTCCGGCTGGTATTCGGCGATTATCTCCATCAGCGATGCGTAGAGCACCTTCAGACGGTCCGACATGTCCATGTCCTTGTCCGTGGTGACGGCGCCCACATCCACCAGCTTAAGGCTGCTTCCGTTTTTGTCCAGTATCCCGTAGCCCATAATAGCGTAGCCCGGGTCTATGCCTAAGATCCTCAAAAAAGCCTCTTTTCTGCACGCAAAAAACAGCAATCATTTGCTCCCGGGTATTATAGCATAAAACAGCGGTTCTGTCTTTAAAAAAAGCATCCCAAATTATAGAAATAGTGGTATACTTAAAAACGAAATTGCATTTTTATTCAAGGAGCAGAAACATGAGCTACAGCAGAAGAGAAAAGATACTGCAGATCATCGAGGAGCATCAGGTCCAGACCCAGCAGCAGCTGGCGGATCTGCTGGTTCAGGAGGGCTTTGACGTTACCCAGGCCACGGTGTCCAGGGACATAAAAGAGCTTAAGCTGGTGAAGATAGCAAAGGCCGGCGGCAAGTCCTGCTACAGCGTGCCCCCCGTTCCCGAGGCCCGCATGAGCGACCGCTTTTCCAGGATACTTCAGCAGACTGTCCAGAGCATCAAGTTCTCAGACAACATCATCGTGGTCAACACCCTGAGCGGCTGCGCCAATGCGGCGGCAGAGGCCATAGATTCCGCCAAATATCCTGAGATCCTTGGCTCCATCGCAGGAGACAACACCATCTTCATAGTGGTGGACGGAGACCAGCACGTACAGAGCCTGGTGGACAAGCTGAATTCCTACATCGGATAGACACTGAAGTCAAAATGATAGATCATATTTCCATTAAAAACTTTGCGATAATCAAGGAGCTGAGCCTGGACCTTCAGCCGGGGCTGAATATCATCACCGGCGAGACCGGCGCGGGCAAGTCCATAATTATCGAGGCAATAAGCATGGCTCTTGGTGCCCGGGCTGACACGGATTACATCCGCACCGGGGAGGACAAGGCCGTTATAAGCATGGCGCTGGATCCGGAAAACGCCGATATTTCAGCGATTTTGGAGGATGCGGGCGTAGAGGATGAGGGCATGCTCATCCTTCAGCGCGACATCAGTAGCCAGGGCAGAAGCCTCTGCAGGATAAACGGCAGCATGGTGCCCCTTTCCGTCCTGGGACGGCTCTGCAGGCAGCTGGCGGACATCCACGGCCAGTACGACAACCAGAACCTGCTGGATCCCGATAATCACATAGACATACTGGACCTTTACGGAGGTCAGCAGCTGGCAGCCCTCAGGGAGCAGGTATCGGACTGCTATAAGGACTACGTAAGCGCATCTTCTGAGCTTATGAATCTGCGCAAAAGCATTGCAGAGACCCGCCGCCAGAAGGAGCTTTTAAGCTTTGAGCTGAGCGACATTCGCTCCGCTGCCCTTTCCATAGGAGAGGACGATGAGCTGGAGGAAAGGGTCAGCCTTATGCAGAATTCCGAGAGCATCTACTCCGCCCTCACCCAGGCCTACGAGGCCATCTACGGCGGCGACGGCGAGTACGATGCCATGAGCCCCCTGGGCCATGCAATGGAGCAGCTCTCCGGCGTGGAGAGCTTTTCCGCGGAAATCAAGGCCATTTCTGAGGCTGTAAGCGATGCATATTATAAGCTGGACGATCTTAATTCTTCCATAAGAAGGCTCAGGGATTCCATAAACTTTGAGCCGGAGGAGCTGAATCAGGCAATCGAGAGGCTGGAGACCGTAAATTCCATGAAGAAGCGCTACGGCGGCAGCATCGAGGCTGTCCTGGCCTATGCCCAGGAGGCTGAGGAAAAGCTCAAGACCGCAGAAAACGCTGAGGAAAGAGTAGCTCAGCTGGAAAAGCTCATTTCCGAAAGCTTTGCCAGGTACAGCAGCTTCGCTGAAAGGCTTACGGCTGAGCGCAAAAAAACTGCCCTGGTCCTGGATCAGGCAGTCAATAAGGAGCTGGCGGAGCTGAATTTCCATGACGCGGACTTTTCTGCCGCCATCGAAGCAGGCTCCCCCTCTGAAAAGGGCTCGGACAAGATAGAATTTCTGATCTCCACCAACAAGGGCGAGGCCCACAAGCCCCTGGCCAAGATAGCCAGCGGCGGCGAGCTTTCCCGCATAATGCTGGCCCTTAAGAGCATTCTCGGAGACATAGACCGCATACCCACCATGATCTTCGATGAGATCGACAGCGGCATTTCAGGCGCAACCGCAGGGATAGTCGGCAACAAGCTAAAGGCCATCTCCAGAGATCACCAGATCATCTGCATCACCCA
>JAEEPD010000175.1 GCA_016284575.1 Bacillota bacterium
TTACCGCTTTCTATGGCTGCGATAACGGCGGGCAGAGCGGTTTTCCTGTAGATCGCTATCGTAGGGTAGACCCGCCCGCCGCTGCGGAGCACCAGAGATCCGCTTTCTTTGGGAAGCTCTGCAAAAGCACAGTACATGCGGAAAATGCTGTCCGGCCTTATAAGAGGTGTGTCGCAGGGAAGTATCATGAGGCTGTCCGTTTCGCAGACAGAAAGGACTGCTTCCAGCGCCCCCATGGGACCCAGTCCCTGATGTATGTCCGGTATGCAGGGATAGCTGGTCGTTTTAGTTTCGTTGCTGCTTATGAGTACGCGGTCGAAACAGCGGACGGTATGGAGCAGATGCTCTAAAAAGCTATATTTTCCGAGCTTCAGCAGGGCTTTGTCAGCGCCTCCCATGCGGGAGCCTTTTCCTCCTGCCAGTATTGCGCAGGAAGACTGCCTGATGTATCTCATGGCTTCGCGGCGCAGGCGGGTCCCGTCGATCTTATCTCTGACCCATCTGCCCAGCAGAGAAGCATCCAGCTCCAGCCTTGTGCAGAGCGTTCCTGCGATAAAGTCGGCCAGACTGTCCGAAGCTTCGATATCCAGGCCTTCGACCATGGCGGGGAGCACCGCGCAGGCTTCCTCTTTGCTGCCGGGGTGCCAGAACTCGAAATCGATCCCAAAAGCCCTGCCATCTGCCATTAGCAGGTTCCTTGGATTCAGGTCCTCGCTGACCATGAAGCTTCCGGTCTTTTCAGAAAATACCTTCTGGAAAGTGCTCATCCAGTCCGCGAGGGCTTCTGCCGCCGGCAATAAGTCTTCGGCAGCCTCAATCCATTCCGAAAGAGTCACAGCCTCCAGCCTTTCCAGCCGAAGGCTGTTTTTCTCCTGCGATACAAGCTCCGGGGCGAGCCCGCTCCCTTTTATAACGCTGTAGACTTTCAGCTCGTTATCGAAGGAAACGGGGTCCCGGAAGCTTTTGATTATGAATTTTTCGCTGCTTAGAACTGTGTTGTTCACGTGCTGCTATTTCTGTTTTTCTACAAGAGTTTTGCATGCCGCCACGAGGGAATTCTCCGGGGCGACGGGGTCGTTGTCAGCGTCCACCAGCTGCAGGGCGCCGAAGGTGCAGCCCTTTACGCAGGCGGGCAGAAGTCCTGCTCTGATGCGGTCTATGCAGCCGTTGCACTTGCGCATCTTGTTGTCCGGCCCGAAGGTGGGGGCCCCGAAGGGGCAGGCCATGGCGCAGCTGTGGCAGCCTATGCAGTAGGTGTTGTCATAAAGGGTCAGATTGGTCTCCGGGTCCTTATAGAGGCAGCCGGAGGGGCAGGCCTGTATGCAGGGGGCGTTGTCGCAGTGCATGCAGGACATGGAGTAATACTCTATGGCTCCTGTCTTTCTGGTCTCCTGGCGGAACACCACCCGGTAGGGTCTCTGACCGGTGGAAAGATCTATGTCGTTCTGGTCCATGCAGGCCACAGCGCAGGCGCCGCAGGCACAGCATTTGGAAAGATCAAGTTCAAGTTTTAAAGCCATCATATCCTCCTTATATTGCAGTATGCGCTGCGGTATGCCGGGAAGCCGGTGTAGGGATCCAGGTTGTCGCCGTTGAGCAGGCTGTTGATGTCCTTTTCTCTGTAGCCGTGGTAGATGAATACGTCGCCCTCCATGACGGTGGCGGTGGGTATGGCCTTGAAGCTGAGGGAGCCCTTGTCTGTGGTTATCTCCACATCGTCTCCGAACTCTATGCCCAGGCGGTCTGCATCCTCGAGGCTCATCTCAACGGAGGGCTCGGGCTGCAGGCTCCTCTCCCAGGGCACATCGTGGAGTCTGGAATGGATGGCGTTCGGAAGCCTTGCACCTGCGCAGAGCAGGAAGGGGTACTTCTCCGGATCCGGATTCCAGGGCGGAGTGTAGGTGGGCAGAGGATCCAGGCCCCATTCGGGGTGGTCTGCAATGATGGTGGAATAGAGCTCGAACTTGCCCGTGGGAGTGGGTATGCCGTGCTCAAGCCAGTAGCCGGTAGGCCAGGCGGGCTTAAAGCCGGGCAGGGTGATGGGCTGGTCCTGCTCCTTCAGTTCCTCCACGGTTATGGGCAGGTCCTTGATGATGTATCTGATGCACTCATCGTAGCCGGCTTTAAGAAGATCGTCATCCAGATCCATGGCGTTGGCCAGGAAGCTCAGGATGTCCGGATCGGACTTTGACTCGCCAAGGGGCTCGATGGCAGGCTTGCTGAAGAATACCTTGCCGCCGGGATAGCCGATGAACTGGCCTCTTTCCACGGAGGTGCAGGCGGGAAGCACGATGTCCGCGTACTTGGCGGAATCGGTGATGAACAGGTCCACGTCCACGAACATCTCCAGCTTCTTCAGGGCCTCGATCATCTTCTTGTCCTCGGGGAACATGCGGAAGTTCATGCCAAGGGCCAGCAGGCACTTTACGGAGTTTTCGTCGTCCGCCAGGATGTTGTCAGCCAGCTTGTTGGCCTGCATGTCCTTCCTCAGGTAGTACCAGAGGGGGAATTCCTTTGAGCCTATGGCGGGAGCCGCGTCCCTGGGGAAGCGCTCGCTTTCGAAGTGATGCTCGTTGGTGGGGAAGCCGTTGGCTCTCTCCATGAAGCTGAAGGGAGTTATCTGCTGGCCGCCCTTTACGTCAACGTTGCCGGTTATTATGAGCAGGGACATCATGGCCCTGTAGTTCTGCATGCCGTTTTTGTGGTGGCCTAGGGTGCTGCTCTCGGGGGTGACTATGCCTTTGCAGCCGTGGATCATCTCCGCGGCCCTGATTATGTCAGCTGCGGGAACGCCGGTCAGCTCTTCGCCCTTTTCGGGTGTGAACTGAGCTGCGTATTCCTTGTACTGCTCAAAGCCGTAAACGTATTTGTCGATGTAGTCCTTGTCTATCCAGTCATTCTTGATCAGCACGTTGGCAATGGCCAGGGCCAGGGCGCCGTCTGTGCCCAGGTGGGGACGCAGGTGCAGGTCCGCCAGCCTCTGGCTTGCGGGGGTGATGCGCGGGTCGATGATGATGACCTTCATCTTCCTGCCGTCCTTGTTCCTGATGGTGTTGTTGACCACCGGATAGCGGGAGTGGAAGCCGTTCATGCCCCAGCCAAGGAGCATCTCAGCGTTGCCCATGTCCATGCCCATGGATTCGCCGGAGGCTATCTGCCAGGCCATGGCGCCGGAGGTGAAGCAGGAGCTGGACTCGGTGCCGTAGTGCTGGGAGCCGAAAACGTGGGCGAAGCGCCTGAGCATGAAGCGGTAGTATTTGCTGTAGCCGGAGAAGAAGGCAGCCTTGTCTGCGCCGAAGTCCTTTCTTACCTGCAGGAACTTGTCGGCTATGAGCCTTCCTGCCTCCTCCCAGCTGATGCGCTCAAACTTGCCCTCACCTTTTTCGCCCACTCTCTTGAGGGGGTAGAGCACACGGTCCTCTCTGTAAACGTACTGACGGTTTCCCGCGCCCTTGGTGCAGAGCTTGCCGTTGCTTACGGGATAGCCCTCGGTGCCCTCGATCTTGACGATCTTTCCATCCTTGACGTGGACATCCAGGCCGCAGTGCATGCCCGGAGAGCAGATGTCACAGAGGGAGTGCTTTATTACGATCCCGCTGTCTTCTCCGGGGATCTTGCCTTTTTCGTAATTAATGTTCTGCATAAACGTGGCCCTCCAGTTTTTCTATGAAGGAGGGCTTCAGGCCCTCTTTTATAAGTATGCCCTTCTGTATGGGTGAGATGTCCCCGGCGCTGCCCTCCATGATGGCATAGAGGTAATTCTTGATGGCTCCGCTGATGCGGTAGTTGTCAAGGATGTTTACGCCTACCAGCCTGCCCTCCTGTACCACAGCCTCAACGAACAGTCCCTTGTGGATGTCGCCCGAATACAGGACCTCGCCCTTCAGGCGGTTGTCGCCGAAGCCTATGAAGTCCATGTCCATGAAGTGGGTGATGTTGTGCAGGAAGTTGCCGTCGAAGTCCGCGGGCTTTCCGCTCATGTTGGCGCCTGCGGTGGTGCCCTGGTGAGCGGCGTTGGCCCAGAGGCCGATGATCATGGTGTTGCTGCTCTGCAGCTCGTTGCCCTCGCAGCAGTCGCCTGCGGCAAAAATGTCGGGGTCGGAGGTGCACATGCGCTCATCCACCACGATGCCGCGGTTGACCTTCACCTGTTCGGGGTCCACCACAGCGGTGTTGGCGCGGGTGCCTATGCACAGAACTATCAGGTCTGCGTCGATGACAGAGCCGTCGTTCATGGTGCAGTGATAGATATCGCCGTCCTTTTGGGCGCTCTTAAGAGCGTTCCCAAGAGCCAGCTTTACTCCCTTGGCTTCGATGCGGTCTCCTATCTCCTTTGCCACATCGTCGTAGGCTGCCAGGGGGAACATCTTGGTCGCCATATCTGCCAGAACGGTTTCGATTCCGCGGTTGACCAGCAGCTCCACCACCTTGATGCCTACCATGGATGCGCCTACCACCAGAGCCTTCTTATGGGGAGTGCTGTCCAGCTCCTCCCTGAGCTTGATGGCGTCGAATACTGTGCGCATGTAGAATGCATCTGCGGGGTCCAGGCCTTCGAATCTGGGAGCGAAGGCAGAGGCTCCGCTGGAGATCAGCAGCTTGTCGTAGCTTACGGTCTCGCCGCTGTCAAGAAGCAGGGTCCTGGCCTTTGCGTCCACCTTGGAGACCTTAACATCCTTGTGCATGTCAAGCTTCAGCTCCTCTTCGATCTTGTCGAGGGTGCCGAAGGGGAACAGCGCTTCAAAGGGTATACGGTCCGCCACGTAGTAGGTGGTGAGCATGGGGTTGTAGGGGGCATAGGAATGGTCGCTGTATACGCTGATCTTCCCGTCGGGGTCGTTCTCGCGTATGGTTTTGGCGGCGTAATAGCCGGCGCAGCCAAAACCGACGATGACATAATGCATAATTGTCTCCCTCCTTAATCAGATCATGTGAAACTATAAATCGGCATACTAAAAAACACGTATACTGATATACCAATATAATTGTACAGGTACGGGTAAAATTAAACAATAATCAAAACATTATATATCTTAAGTAATGATTAAAAAAAACTGATAGGACAGCAGGGAGCACTTCCAGAGCATGTGCAGCCAGCTGGGGCCCGAGGAGCTGAGGCGACCGTCCGGGCGGCCTTTTACGACGGGCCGCCCATTCAGATAGGCTACTGCAACGGTCGGAACAGCACATATAACGGCTTCGAGTACCATAAGGGCAGCGAAATAAATGTGGCTGCCTGCGATTTCATGCTGGTGCTGGGCCACAGCTATGATATACTGGATTCGACCAGCTATGATATCAGAAATGCTCAGGTCTTCTTCAGAAGAACAAGTGGGTGATAGCCCACCCGGAAAGAAAGCCCCTGATCGACCAGGGCGCCTGGTCTGGAGTGCTGGGAGAAAACAAGGAGCTTAAGTATTAATATAGGGGGCAGCTGCCCCCACAGAGGAATATTATGAAACCATTCAAAATTGCATATCTGCCCATAGGAGTGCCCACCTTCCATCTGGAGATCGTGACCAGGACCGTTGAGGAAGGCTGGGAGCCCCATTACGCGGTCATCTACGGCGACGCCGCTGCGGAGCTGGAGATACTTGCGCGCATGCTGGACATGGAGGTCCTGCGTTTCTAAAGACAGAATAAAATATAGTTTTTATAGTGAAGCCCTGCACCAACCCGCAGGGCTTCGGAGACAGGAAGAAAGATCATGTTTGACTGCTACGAAGAACAGAAAAAGCTGGTGGAGGAGCTTGTTGCCGTAAAGAGCGTGGTGGGTTCTCCCGGCTGCGAGCAGGCCATGGCGGAGCACCTTTTTGGGAAGCTCTTAGAATGGCCCTATTTCAAGGCTCACCTGGAGCACCTTAGGCTCATCCAGACAAAGGGGGACAGCATAAGAAGGGCCAGCGTCCTTGCCCTTGTAAAGGGGGGAAGGGCTACAGAAAAGACCCCTGCGGTATTCCTTCTGGGCCACATTGATACGGTGGAGACGGGAGACTACGGCCGTCTGGAGCCCCTGGCAACCAGGCCGGCTGAGCTGGAGCAGGCCTTCCGCGAGCTTTCGAAAACGCCGGGAGCCCTTCCAAAGGAAGTCATAGAGGACCTGGAAAGCGGCCGCTTCATGTTCGGCAGGGGCGCTCTGGACATGAAGGCCGGAGTCGCAAGCCACCTCCTGATGCTGAAGACTCTGGCGGAGAATCCGAAGGCTCTGAACGGCAGCCTTCTGGCCCTTTTCGAGTGCGATGAGGAGGGAGACTCCCACGGAATGTTCTCCGCGGCGGAGGAGGCAAAGGCCATGGCAGAGGCCGAGGGCCTTTCCATAAAGTGCGGCATCTGCTCGGACTACAGCTCCCAGGAGGCAGCCATCTATCTTGGCACCATAGGAAAATACCTGCCCTGCGCCATGGCTTTTGGAAGCAGCAGCCACGTGGGCCAGGTCTTCAGCAGCATCGACCCCAATCTCCTGATCTCGGACATCACCAGGGCCGTCGATTACAATACCGAATACTGCGAGGAGAGCCTCGGGGAGATAACGCCTCCGCCGGTCAGCCTTAAGCAGACGGATACAAAGGAAAACTACAGCGTCCAGACTGCGGACGCCGCCTATGTATACTTCAACTGGTTCGCCCTTAAAAAGAGCCAGGAGGCTGTGATCGCCATTTTAAAGGACATCTGCGCTGCGGAGGGGAAAAAGTCCATCGAGCGCATCAACGGCGCTAAGAAGGCCTATTCCGGGCTTCTGAGGGGCATCAGAAAGGGCGGGGAGGCCTCAGCCGATCCTGAAGCGGATATCCCGGCGGAGCTTAAGCCCTTCAGCACCGAAATAAGGGTCTTCACCCTTAAGGAATACGCGGAGCTTTTAGGCGCCAGCCTGTCGTCTCCCGGCCCCGGTCAGGATGTGCGGCGCTTCTGGACCTCGGAAGCCGCCCGCATAAGAGCACTTGACCCGGACCGAAGTCCTGTTATACTTGTATTTATGGCGGGTATAAGCTATCCGCCCATCACAGTGGAGCCGGATTCGGAGCTCGGCCGGGCTGCAGCCAGACTTGGCTGCCCGGTGCGCACCTACTATCCCTTCATATCCGATGCCAGCTTTATAAGCCTTCTGGGAGACATTCCGGCGGTCAACCTTGGTACCTACGGCAGGGACGCCCACATGTACACGGAGCGGGCTGAAATGCGTTACTGCTTTGAGACCCTTCCGAACCTGACCTGGAAGCTGCTGGCGGACATACTCGGCTGATAGACATCGATAATTACAGAAAGGCGGTAATATATGGGCGAGATCAAAAAACTGACTATACTTCATTCCAACGACATGCACGGAGACTTCCTGCAGGAGCAGGTCGACGAGAAGCTTGTAGGCGGCGTCTCGATGCTCTCGGGCTACATCAACAAGGTGAGGGAAGAAGAGCCCAACACCATCTACTGCATCGCGGGCGATATGTTCAGAGGCTCGGTCATAGACTCGGAGTTTTTGGGGCTCTCGACTGTGGAGATCATGAACATGCTC
>JAEEPD010000176.1 GCA_016284575.1 Bacillota bacterium
GGCTGCCTGCGTTCATGCCAAGCACCAGCAGCGCTATGATCATCTTTCTTATTATATTTTTCATGTGAGACCTCCTACCAGCCGAACATGCCATCCGGCAGAGGCTCGTCGTTCTGCCATATCTGCCCGTCAAGCTTTGCCGCAGTATGGAGTCTCAGTATCCTGCCCGGATCAAGGTATATGCTGAAGTTGGCATATTCTTCAAGATCCGCCTCATCGAATATCCGCATAATGAAATTGAGGCTTTTATCGTCTATCGCCGATTGACTATTAAACATTAAATTGTCTGAATCCACGTATTCTTTAACATGATGAGCCTCCGCATTGTAGTTCTCAGGGTGAAAACGGTAGCTGTAATCATTCTGCCACTTGTACAGCTCGGGACAGTTATCCTTTTCAGCCCCGAAGATCCTGCAGCTTACGCGAAGGTGATACTCAGAAGGTATATCCGGCTGATCGTACTCAAAATATCTGCCGACCTCATCCTGTCCGAAGCGAAGGCCTTCCAGCATCTGCTCCAGTATCTGCCTCTTGTTCTGAGGCATAATATCCACCGGAAGCATATCCGCAAGAGGGTCAGGCGCAGGATCGGAAGAGTCTGACCCGCCTCCATGGCTCCCTGCGCTTCCTTCAGCCTGTTTTGCCTTTGCATCCAGAGCCGCAACCACCACTTTGACCGCTTCGCAGCGTTTAAGATAGCCCTCCGGCCTGAAGCTTCCATCTCCGTAGCCCTCGAGCACACCCGCCGAGGAGCAGAGGGAAATATAGTACTCGTAGGGATTGGTCTTTTCCACATCGGGATATTCTGTTACATGCCCGTCATCAAAGCTGTCCCCAAGCATTCCTGCAGCGATCAGCGCCATATCCTTTCGCGGGATCACCAACCCAAGCTGCCGCAGAGAGATCTGCGCCTCGTTGAAGTAACCCAGCTCCAGCCCCCTGTAGTAATAAGTTTCTGCCCAGTGCTTTGCAGAGCTGAGGCCCTTGTATTCCCCGGCCTCATAAGCACTGCTCTCCTGATGCAGCACCGCCATGGTTATGAATTCGCCATAGCTCACCGTTTTCGACGGCCTGAAGCTTCCGTCTCCGTAGCCCTCCGCAATGCCCCTTTTCACCGCGGTCTGCAGATACGGATAATACCAGGCCATCCGGTCCGCATCGCTGAACAGCAGCTCATCTGCCCCGTATGCGGTCCTTCCGGCGGCGAATACGCTGCCCACAGTCGCAGTCACCAGCGACAGCACCAGCAGCGCCGTCCATAGTCCTTTCCTGTTCATAAGATCTCCTTTCTCCTTGGTATAAATACCAGATTTGCAATAAATTCCCTTTTATATATGAGAGTTTACAATATTTCACATGTCAAATCAAGCTTTCAATGTTAAAAAATGGCTACGAATATCGAATTCACAGCGCATGCAAAAACTAATACCCTCAGGCCAAAATTCAGTAGACCCCTTTCCCTTTTTTTGTTATAATTCAGTCAGGGGATTTAGTCCCGATTTTTATGTGCATTGGAGAGTTCAATATGAAGCGTGGTTTTGATTCCGAAAAGTATCTGGAAGAGCAGTCCAAATACATTCTTGAGCGTATTAACGAAGGACAGGGTAAGAGACTGTATCTGGAATTCGGCGGCAAACTGGTCCAGGACAAGCATGCCGCAAGAGTGCTCCCCGGCTTTGATGAAAACGCCAAGATCAAACTGCTGGCCAGAATGAAGGATCACGCAGAGATAATCATACCCATCTATGCGGGGGACATTCTCACAAACAAGACCCGTCAGGACTTCGGCATCACTTACGACCTCGAAGTAATGCGCCTGATAGACATGTTCCGCAGCTACGAGCTGGAAGTAAACAGCGTGGTCATCACCCGCTACATAGATTCGCCCGCTGTCAACACCTTCATAACAAAGCTGGAGCGCCGCGTCATCAGGACCTACAAGCATTACAGCACCAAGGGCTATCCCACAGACGTGGATACCATAGTTTCCGAGGAAGGCTACGGCAAGAACCCCTACATCGAGGTGACCAAGCCTCTGGTGGTGGTTAACGGCCCCGGCCCGGGTTCCGGCAAGCTGGCTACCTGCCTGTCTCAGCTCTATCACGAAAATCTTCGCGGGGTTAAGGCCAGATATGCCAAATTCGAGACCTTCCCGATCTGGAACCTGCCTCT
>JAEEPD010000177.1 GCA_016284575.1 Bacillota bacterium
ATACAACGATTACAGCACTTTGGACGATAAATGGCTACACCATTACATTTGACACTGATGGTGGAACCACCATTGCATCAATCACTCAGAACTATGGAACAGCAGTAACTCCGCCTGCAAATCCGACAAAGGAAGGATATACCTTCGCAGGCTGGGATACTTCGATTCCTGCGGTGATGCCTGCAACAGACACTGCTATCAAGGCACTGTGGACCATCAACCAATATACGATTAGCTTCGATACTGATGGTGGCACAACGATTGCGGCAATAACTCAGGATTACAACACAGCGGTAACAGCCCCTGCAGATCCAACCAAGGAAGGCTACACCTTCGCAGGTTGGGATACTTCAATTCCTGCAGTAATGCCTGCAACAAACACTGCAATCAAGGCTCTGTGGACTATCAACCAGTACACGATCAGCTTCGATACTGACGGCGGGACTACGATTGCGTCGATAACTCAGGATTACAACACTGCAGTAACAGCACCTGCAGATCCGACCAAGGAAGGCTACACCTTCAACGGCTGGGATACTACGATTCCTGCGGTGATGCCTGCTACGGATACTGCCATTAAGGCTCAGTGGACAATCAACCAGTACACCATCAGCTTCGATACTGACGGTGGCACGACAATTGCTGCTATTACTCAGGACTACAATACTGCAGTAACAGCCCCAGCTGATCCGACCAAGGAAGGCTACACCTTTGCAGGCTGGGATACCAGTATTCCCGCAGTAATGCCTGCGACAGATACATCTGTCAAAGCACTTTGGACCATAAATCAGTACACCATCACCTTCGATACTGACGGCGGCTCCACGATCGCTGCAATCAAGCAGGACTTTGGCACTGCGGTAACAGCACCTGCAGATCCGACGAAGGAAGGCTACAATTTTGCAGGCTGGGATACTACGATTCCTGCGGTGATGCCTGCGACTGATACGGCAATAAAGGCTCTTTGGACCATAAATCAGTACACGATTACTTTCGATACTGATGGTGGTACAACGATTGCCGCGATAACTCAGGACTACAATACTGCAGTAACCGCACCTTCCGATCCCACCAGGTCCGGCTACACCTTCGCAGGTTGGGATACCACGATTCCTGCAGTAATGCCCGCAGCAGACACCACCATCAAGGCCCTTTGGACTGCGAACCCGTCGCCGTCACCTGAGGCTTCTTCGGGCGGCAAGAGCGATCAGACTGCACCCGCTGCGCCCAACGCAGCTCCCGTGGACAGCACTACCATAAAGGTTGAACCCGCTGACCCGGATCTGGAATACAGCATCGACGGCGGACAGAGCTGGGTCAAGGTTCCTGAGGGCGAGACGAGCCTGGTCTTCAGCGGCCTGGAGCCTGACAGCGAATACGAAGTGGTCGCCCGCAGGCCTGAATCAGGCAATTATAACGCAAGTCCCGCCAGCGAGGCGGCAGCGGTAACCACGCCGAGGACGGAGGAGGATACCACAGGCTCCGGCATCGAAGGCGACATCACCGGTTCAGCAATCGAGCCCGGCGAGAACGACACTACCGGCTCCGCAATCGAACCCGGCGAGGACGATACCACCGGCTCTGGAATCGAAGGCGGCGATGAACCCGGCGAGGGCGATGATGAGGGCGGTGAGGAGATCGATGACGCTGATACTCCTCTGGACGGCGGCGGCCGATACAACGGCGGCAGAACAGCCCGGGACGACGACAAGGAGAAGACGGAGGACTCCGACGATACCAACGACGGCACCGATCCCAACAGCGGAAAGCAGCAGGAGACCACTCCCACGGGCAGCAGCATAGAGCCCAGCCAGGGCGCTATCGACGATAATACAGGCAAGACCGAGGAGCCCACCACCGGTGAAGTCATCGACGACCCCGACGTGCCCCTCGCACCCGCTGACGAAGAGGAGAGCTGGTCCGTGGCAAATCTGGCCATCGCGGCAGCCGCGGTCATCAGCTCCGCCATAGCGCTGGGCGTGGGCGGCAAAGCCGGCGCGGCAGCAGGAAGCGCTGCCATGAAGGTTCTCAGCGCAGCAGATCTGGAAGAAAACAAGAAGAAGACCAGAAAGCAGCGGATAATAAGGGCTGTCATTCTGGGTATTGCGGCACTGCTGGTGCTGGCCTTCCTCCTGACCCAGGACCTGGGCGCTAAAGCAACCATCGCTGACAAGTGGACTGCCCCCATGGCAGGCGGACTCAGCGCAGGCGTCATCCTTACCTGGCTGCTGAAGAAAATGAGATAGCAGGGCGGCTCGGCTGCAGAATGCAGACAGCGCCCGGCCAGTCCTCAGGCAGCCTGTAAAACAGTCAAAATCCATCAATTTCAACGCTTTGCGGGCCGGCAGCACAGCCGGTCCGCATATTTTTAACGCCCTCGAAATAAATGCTTGACTTTAGTGTTGTAAAGTGGTAGCATAGTGCAGTGTTACAAAGGAGAATCACCAGATGGGCGCTTTAGACAATGACAATGTAAAAAGACTCTTCCATTGCATATCCGAACTGGAGACCGAAGAGGAGTGCAGGGCATTTTTCGAGGACATCTGCACCATAAAGGAGGTCCTGGACATGACCCAGCGGCTGGATACAGCAATTCAGCTGGACAAGGGAGACAATTACCAGACCATTTCAAAGGATGTGGGGGTCAGCACCGCAACCATCAGCCGGGTCAGGCGCTGCCTGGACTATGGCGCGGGCGGCTACAGGCTGGCCATCGACCGCATGAAGGAAGCCGGAGAACTGTAAACCATGGATATTAATGATATTTTGACCGAAATGAGCGGACTGGAGCAGCTTATATTCAGGCTCCGGGCCCTTTACGGCAAGGCGGGGTACAGGCAGTACCAGATGAGCAAGTTCGAGGAATACGACCTCTACGCAAGGAACAGGGACTTCCTGGCCTCCGAGCAGATCATCAGCTTTACCGATACGGACGGCAAGCTGATGGCCCTCAAGCCAGACGTCACCCTTTCCATAATCAAGAACCTGAAGGACATGCCGGACAGGCTTCAGCGGCTCTACTACGACGAGCGGGTCTACAGGGTGTCCTCCGGCAGCGGAAGCTTCCAGGAGCTGAGGCAGCTGGGGCTCGAATGCATGGGTGCTGTGGACGATGACGCCCTTTTAGAAGTATTGGAGCTGGCCTGCGGCACACTGGCGGAGATAGGCGGCCAGGCTGTTCTTGAGCTTTCCCAGATAGACATACTCCGCGGAATCTTCGATGCCATGGGCCTGAGCTACGCCCAGTGGGACATGGTACTGCCCCTGGTCCAGAGCAAGAATCTTCAGGGTCTTAAGGCTCTGCTGTCCCAACTGGCTCCGGACTATAGCGAGGCCTCGGAATTCCTCCAGAAGCTGGTCTCAGCCCCCGGGGACCCGGAGGGAGTCATAAGGCTTCTGAGGTCTGCAGGCCCCGGCCTGGTGGACCCGGCCTCCATAGATCAGCTTGAGAAGCTCATCGCGGGGCTTCCCGAGGACTACCGCAAAATTATACGCATAGACTTCTCCCTTACGGGAAACAGCCGCTATTACAACGGCATCATATTCCAGGGCTTCATCCTCGGAATCCCCAGCAGGGTGCTTGCGGGCGGCCAGTACGACCGCATGATGAAGCGCATGGGTAAGGCCTCCGCGGCCTGCGGCTTTGCTCTTTACCTCAACCTTCTGGAGCGAATGATAGACGCCCGGGATGCGGGATGCGAAGGAAAGGAGGCCTAAAATGGACGAATATCTGAACATCGCTCTTCCCAAGGGAAGGCTGGGAGACCAGTCCTACGCCCTCCTGAAAAAGGCGGGACTTGAATGCCCCGAGCTGGAGGATCCCGGACGCAGGCTCATATTCACCAGCGCTGAAAACAAGGTCCGCTACTTCTGGGTCAAGCCCTCGGATGTGGCCATCTACGTGGAAAGAGGCGCCGCGGACCTGGGGATAGTCGGCAAGGACATCCTCAGCGAATCCCGTCCCGATGTCTACGAGCTTCTGGACCTGGGCATAGGAAAGTGCAGGATGTGTGTGGCGGCTCCCAAGTCCTTTGAGGACGACTTCAGGGGGACCCTGCGGGTGGCCACCAAGTTTACCGGCTGCGCCAAGGCCTGGTACGGTGCCAAGGGCAGGGACATAGACATCATCCATTTGAACGGCTCCGTGGAGATAGCCCCGATCCTGGGCCTTTCGGACGTCATCGTTGACATCGTGGAAACAGGCACCACTTTAAGAGAAAACGGGCTGGTGGTGGTGGAGGAGATCTTCCCCATAAGCGCCAGACTCATAGCCAACAAGGCGGCATATAAATTCAAGGAACAGAGGACCAGGGAGCTTGCGGGCAGGCTCTCGGAGGTCATAAACGAATAAAAGGCTTGGCGCAGGGCGCCGGAAGGCAGGAAAAATGATAAAGATCTACGAATACGGACAGATCCCAAACGAGGAGATATTCAAGAGAAACGACATGGCCAGCTCTGTGGAGGCAGTGGTGAGCGAGATCGTTTCCGCAGTCAAATACAAGGGCGACAAGGCCATCCGCTTCTACAGCGAAAAGTTCGACAAGGTTCATCTGGATTCCTTCGAGGTGAGCGGGGCGGAGAAGAAGGAGGCTATGGAAAAGGCTCCCGCCGAGATGCTCCGCATACTGAAGCAGGCGGCTGAAAACGTGAGGCACTTTCACGAAAAGCAACTGAGAAGCAATTTCGTCATCAACGACAGGGAAGGGGTCATCATGGGACAGAAGATACTGCCCATAGAAAACGTCGGCCTTTACGTTCCCGGCGGTACGGCGGCCTATCCCTCCACGGTGCTTATGGATGCCATACCCGCCAAGATCGCAGGCTGCAACCAGCTCGTTATGGTTACGCCCCCCGGAAAGGACGGCAAGGTGAACCCGGTGATCCTTGCGGCGGCTCAGATCGCAGGGGTGGACAGGGTGTTCAAGGTGGGCGGAGCCCAGGCTATCGCAGCCCTTGCCTACGGTACCGAGACTATCCCCAAGATGGACAAGATAGTGGGCCCCGGAAACGCCTTTGTGGCTGAGGCCAAGAAGCAGGTCTTCGGCCTGGTATCCATCGATATGATAGCTGGTCCCAGCGACGTGCTGGTGGTGTCGGATGCAAATTCCGACCCGGCTGTGGTGGCTGCTGACATGCTGGCCCAGGCGGAGCACGATAAAATGGCCACGGCGGTGCTGGTCACCGATTCCATGGACTTCGCGAAGAAGGTGGCTTCCCAGATAGAGCTTCAGCTTCAGGCCCTGCCAAGGGAGGAGATAGCCAGAGCCTCCATCGAAAACACCGGCAAGATAATCGTGGCGGACGACCTTAAAAAGGCCATAGAGATCTCCAACGAGATAGCTCCGGAGCATCTGGAGCTGGCGGTGGATAACCCCTTTGATTACCTGGACAGCATAAAGCACGCAGGCTCCGTCTTTCTTGGACGGAGCACCCCGGAGGTGCTGGGAGACTACATGGCGGGGCCGAATCACACCCTGCCCACCATGGGCACAGCCCGCTTCTCCAGCCCCCTCTCGGTGGATGATTTCGTGAAAAAGACCCAGTTCACCTACTATACGAAGGATGCCCTGAGCAGACTCTACAAGGATATTGCAGCCTTTGCAAGGCAGGAGGGCCTGACAGCCCACGCAAGAAGCGCAGAAATAAGATTCGAGGACTAGACTATGAGCAGATTTTTCAGCAGCAGAAATAAGGACGTCACCCCCTATACACCGGGTGAGCAGCCCAAGGACATGCAGTATATAAAGCTCAACACCAATGAAAATCCCTTCCCGCCCTCGCCTGAGGCGGCCAGAAGGGCTGCGGAGGAGACTCTGAGAAACAATATATATTCCGATCCCCGCTGCACGGACCTGGTGGCGGAGGCAGCGGAGGTTTTTGGCCTGGATAAGGATCAGCTTCTCTTTACCAACGGCTCCGACGAGATCCTGGACTTTGCGGTCCGGGCCTTCGGAAGCGAAAGCTATCCTATAATATTTCCCGATATAAGCTACGGCTTCTATTCAGTTTTTGCAAGCATCCACGGGCTGCCCTCGGTGGTGATCCCCCTTACGGAGAGCTTCGAGATAGATCTTGAGGATTATAAGGGGCTCAGGGGCCTTACCATGATAGCGAACCCCAACGCCCCCACAGGCATAGCCATAGGACGGGACAGACTGGAGGCCTTCATTGCTGAGGATCCGGACCGCCTGGTGCTGGTGGACGAGGCCTATGTGGACTTCGGCGGCGAAAGCTGCGTGCCACTGGTCAAAAAATATGATAATCTAATAGTCACTCAGACCTTCTCAAAGAGCCGTTCCATGGCAGGGGCCCGGCTTGGCATGGGCTTTGCCTGCAGGGAGCTGATCGCGGAGATGGATGCCATCAAGTACTCCACCAATCCCTACAACGTCAACCGCATGACCATGGCGGCAGGCATCGGGGCCCTTAAGGACAGGGAGTATTTCGAGGGCTGCTGCAGGGAGATCTGCAGGGTCAGGGACTGGTTCACTGAAGAGCTTAAGGCCATGGGCTTTGAGGTACTTCCCAGCTGCGCGAATTTCGTGTTCGCTAAAAGCTCCAGGATAGGCGGGAACGAGCTTTATCTTGGGCTTAAGGAGCGGGGCATACTGGTGCGCCACTTCGAGACCGAAAGACTGAAGGACTGGAACAGAATAAGCATCGGCACAGAGGAGCAGATGCGCACACTTGTTGAAACACTCAGGGAAATGGAGGCTTAGACCATGAGAACAGCCGAGACCATAAGAAGGACCGAAGAGACGGATGTGAGCGTGCTGCTGAATCTCGACGGCAGCGGAGACTGCCAGATAGACAGCGGCGTGGGCTTTATGGACCACATGCTTACCCTTTTTGCCCGCCACGGCAGCTTCGATCTTAAGCTGCGCTGCAAGGGCGACATCGAGGTGGACGACCACCACAGCGTGGAGGACATGGGCATAGCCCTGGGCCAGGCCTTTGCTAAGGCTCTGGGTGAAAAGCGGGGCATAATCCGCTACGGCGATGCCATCATACCCATGGACGAGGCTCTGGTCATGACCGCCGCGGACATCTCCGGCAGGGGCATCCTGGGCTATGCCATGGACATACCCACAGAAAAGGTGGGCAGCTTCGACACCGAGCTGGTGGAGGAGTTCTGGCAGGGCTTTGTGAGAAACTCCGGAATCACCTTCCACATCAGGCAGCTGGCCGGAAGCAACAGCCATCACATCATCGAGGCCTGCTTCAAATCCGCAGCCAGAAGCCTCAGAAAAGCGGTGGCCATAGATGAGAACGATCCTGACAGGATACCCTCCACCAAGGGCGTGCTGTAGCAGGGTATAAGGGACGATGAAATGATTGCGATAATCGATTACGGCGTTGGGAATCTCTTCTCCCTGAGCTCCTCGCTTAAGGCCATAGGAGCCGAGGCGGTGGTCACCAGGGATGAGGCTCTCATCCGCGCCGCTGACAAGATAATTCTGCCGGGGGTGGGCGCCTTCAGGGACGCAGCTGCCAAGCTGGCAGAGACCGGCATGGACAAGGTCGTGAAGGATGAGGCTGCCTCGGGCAAGCCCCTCCTTGGCATCTGTCTTGGCATGCAGATGCTGTTTGAGAAAAGCTACGAATACGGAGAATATCAGGGCCTGGGGCTCCTTAAGGGGGAGATAGTGCCCATGGAGGGCGTGGTACCAAAGGATCTCAAGCTGCCCCAGATGGGTTGGAATGCCCTGGACCTGATACAGCCGGACCATCCGCTTTTCAAGAACATTAAGGGCGGAGACTATGTATACTTCGTCCACTCCTACTATGCCGCGGGCTGCGAGGACAGCCTCATAGCCTCCACGGAATACGGCGTGCCCATAACTGCCGCAGTGGCAAAGGACAACGTCTGGGGCACCCAGTTCCACCCGGAAAAGAGCGGCACCGTGGGCCTGAACATACTCAGAGCATTCGCTGAGGCGTAAAACGACATGATACTTTTTCCTGCAATAGACATTTACAGAGGACAGGCGGTGAGGCTCCTTCGGGGCAGCTACATGGATGTGACCGTCTACAGCGACGACCCATCCTCCATCGCCATGGACTTTAAGGACAAAGGCGCCGGGGCGGTCCACATCGTGGATCTTGAAGGCGCAAAGGACGGCACTACTCCGAACTTCGAGCAGGTGCGGCGCATCAAGGAGCGCTGCGGGCTTTTCTGCGAGATAGGAGGAGGCATAAGAAGCCTGGAGGTTTTGAAGCGCTATTTTGACGCTGGACTGGATCGGGCGATCCTTGGCACCGCCGCGGTCACTGACAGGCCCTTTCTTGAGGCTGCGCTTGCGGCCTACGGAGAGAAGATCGCCGTGGGCGTGGACATAAAGGACGGCTTCGTGGCCATAAAGGGCTGGACGGAAAAATCCTCCCTGGAGGCCTTTGAATTCTGCCGCCAGCTGCAGCAGCTGGGCGTAAGGACCCTCATATGCACCGATATTTCAAAGGACGGTGCCATGGAGGGGACCAATCATGCCCTTTACAGGAGGCTGTCTGAGGAGCTGGACCTGAACATAACCGCCTCCGGCGGCGTGTCGTCGCTGGAGGATGTAAAGCGCCTGGCTGAGCTTGGCATCTACGGAGCCATCATCGGAAAGGCATATTACACTGGAGCAATAGATCTGGAAGAGGCTGTAAAGCTAAGTGATACGTTCGCATAATACCCGCATCGGACACGGCTCTCGCCTTGACGGGGGCCCCTCCCAGCGGTACATCGGCTCTGTCATCGCCTGCGGCTTGCCAGTCGCCGTGGACCGGGTTCCCCGACATTCCGCTGCCGGGTATCATACGAACACAATATACGTAAGCAAATCAGAATAAAAGGATAATTAAATGATAAGCAAAAGAATCATCCCCTGCCTGGATGTAAGAGACGGCAGGGTGGTAAAGGGCGTGAATTTCGAGGGCCTTCGGGATGTGAACTCCCCCGTGGAGCTGGCCAAATACTACAGCAGCTGTGGGGCGGATGAGCTGGTGTTCTATGACATCACCGCCTCCTCCGACGGCAGGAAGATCTTCACGGATATACTTAAGGAGACCGCATCCCAGGTCTTCATACCCCTGACCGTAGGGGGCGGCATTTCGAGCCTTGATGACTTCGACCGGGTCCTCAAGTGCGGCGCGGATAAGGTCAGCGTCAATTCCGGCGCCATCAGGAATCCGTCGCTGATAGGAGAAGCCGCAAAGCGCTACGGGGACCAGTGCGTGGTCCTTTCAGTGGACGTGAAGCGGGTGAACGGTGAGTTCAGAGTCTTCGCCAAGGGCGGCCGGGAGGATACAGGCATCGAGGCCATCGAATGGATAAGGCGCTGCGTGGGCGACGGAGCAGGGGAGCTGGTCCTCAACTCCATCGATACCGACGGCGTCAAAAAGGGCTTCGACCTTGAGATGCTGGCGGCGGCCTGCGAGGTGGTGTCTGTACCGGTCATCGCCTCCGGCGGAGCGGGCTGCATGCAGGACTTCATAGACCTTTTCAAAGCCCTTCCCAAGGTGGATGCCGGGCTTGCTGCATCCATTTTCCACTTCGGCGAGGTGGAGATCTCAGAGCTTAAGAAGCTTATGGCGGCGAACGGCATTCCCGCAAGACTTTAGTTTATACAGGACGGCTGCCCCAACCGGGTGGTCATTAGGAGATCCGAAAACAGAGGAATAATCATGCTTACAATGAATCTTGACGAGCTTAAATTCGACGAAAAGGGTCTGATCCCCGCCATAGTGGTGGATGCTAAGACCAAAAGGGTGCTGACCCTTGCCTACATGAACAGAAAAAGCCTGGGCATCTCCATGGAAAAGGAGCTGACCTGCTTCTGGAGCCGCTCCAGACAGGAGCTGTGGCTTAAGGGTGAGACCAGCGGCAACTACCAGCACATCGTCTCCATAACCGCGGACTGCGACAGGGACGCACTGGTGGTGATGGTGGAGCCCGACGGTCCCGCCTGCCATCTGGGCACCGAAAGCTGCTTCGAATATCCTGTCTTCTTCAGCGATGAGCGCAGCGAATTCTCCTACGATGGGCTGATGAAGCTGATCGAGGGCAGAAAAACAGAGCCCGTGGAGGGCTCCTACACCAGCTATCTCTTCGACAAGGGGCTGGATAAAATTCTGAAAAAGGTGGGCGAGGAGAGCACCGAGGTGATCATCGCCGCCAAGGCCGAGGACAAAAAAGAGACTATATACGAGATAGCGGATCTCTGCTATCATGTTATGGTGCTGATGATACAGCAGGGCATAAGTCTGGGCGATATCTTCGACGAGCTCAAGTCCCGCCACGTTATCGACCACAAGGTCAAGCAGGAGAAAATGACCGGAGACGGCGCCGCGGAATAGATACAGGCACCGGTCCCGGAGAGGAGGATTCATGAAGCTAAAGCAGGATCTTCACATACACAGCAATTTCAGCGACGGCAAGGACAGTCCAAGGGACATCGTTCTTGCCGCCCTTGACATGGGGCTGGAGATAATAGGCTTTTCCGACCATTCCTACGCGCCGGTGGACCTGGACTGCTGCATGCCTGAAGCAAGGATACAGGAGTATAAGGACTGCATAAGGCTGCTGGCCAGGGAGTTTCGCGGCCGCATACACATTTACTGCGGCATTGAGCAGGACCTGGAGGCACCCTATGGTACGGAGGATTACGACTATGCCATAGGCTCGGTGCACTATCTGGAAAAGGACGGGGTTTTCGCGGCTGTGGACGACACGCCCCAGGTGCTGAAGGCCGCAAGGGATGAAATGTTCGGCGGCGATATCTATGCCCTCTGTGAGAATTATTATGAGAGGGTGGCGAGCCTTCCGGAGCGGCAGAGCTTCAGGATAGTGGGGCATTTCGATCTGGTGAGCAAGTTCAACGAAAAGGAAAGACTGTTCGACCCCACCCATCCGCGCTATACAGCCGCCTGGCAGGGGGCTGCGGACAAGCTCCTTAAGACCCACAGGCTGTTCGAGATCAACACCGGGGCTATCTCCCGGGCCTGGAAGAGCGAGCCCTATCCCACCGCCGAAATGATACGCTACATCAAGGAAAGGGGCGGCACCTTCATCCTTTCCAGCGACAGCCACAGCAAGGACACGCTGGCCTTTGAATTCGACAGATGGGAGAAGCTTCTGTGAATTTTGACTTTAATTTTGACATTTCTCTTATAACGGTGTTCGTTCAGGGCGTGATAAGCTTTTTCTCGCCCTGCGTTCTGCCGCTTATACCTTTATATCTTGTTTACCTGTCAGGAAGCGCCGCGGAAGCGGCGGAGCCGGCGGCATCGGTGACGGAGCCTGCCGAGGGCCAGTCGGAACCGCTTTCTGAGCCTGCAGACGGCCTGACAGGACCGGTACCTGATACTGCAGACGTCACCGAGAGCAAAGGCCGCAGCAGACTTGGCCGGACCCTGCTGAACACACTTTTCTTTGTGTTTGGCATAGCGGGAGCCTTTTTCCTGCTGGGCCTGGGCGCCACCGCTTTGGGCCGCTTCTTCAGCAGCCGCCAGATTCTGATGGCCAGAGTGGGCGGCGTCCTTGTGATGCTGTTTGGCTTCTACCAGCTGGGCTGGCTTGGAAACTCAAGGCTTCTGGCCTCCGAACACAGACTTCCGCTGAGGCTGGACAGGCTTGCCATGCACCCGCTGACAGCCCTTCTCATGGGCTTTGCCTTCAGCTTCGCGTGGACCCCCTGCGTGGGACCCACACTGGCCAGCGTCCTTCTGATGACCGCATCAGCCAGGACCCAGGCCTCAGGCATACTCCTGATAGCCCTTTACACTCTGGGCTTTTCACTGCCCTTCCTGGCGGCAGCGCTGTTTTCTGAAAAGCTCACAGGCCTCTATCGCCGTCACCCGGGCCTTCTTAAGAACAGCACCCGCATAGGCGGCATACTGCTGATCCTCATGGGGCTGATGATGTACACCGGCACCATGAATTCCGTCACAGGCTATCTGTCGGGCCTCGGAGGAGGACAGCAGACTGTGCAGGAGCAGCCCGCTGAAGGCCAGAGCGGAAGCGAAACGTCCCAGATCGGCCAGACTGAGGAGCAGTCCGGGATCCCCGAGGATGCGGTGCCTGCTGTCCAGTTCGAGCTGGTGGATCAGTACG
>JAEEPD010000178.1 GCA_016284575.1 Bacillota bacterium
TGATGCCCTTCTTGTTGATCATCATGGCCACGAAGATGCCGAGGAAGTAGTTGGTGAAGGTGGCGAAGAAGGCCCAGATCAGTGTCCAGGTGAGGACCTCGCCGAAGGTGGCGGAGTACACGTTGCTGCCGCTCTGCCAGTTGAGCATGGTGTTGAAGTTCTCCATGCCCACCCAGTGGAAGAGGCTGTTGAAGTATCCGTCGTTGGTGCCGTCATAGTTGGTGAAGGCCACCAGTATCATGAACACTATAGGCATTACCGTGAAGATGGTGATGCCTGCCAGAGGCAGAGCCAGCAGGGTCTTGTAGAAGTCCTGATCCACCAGAGCCCGAAGGTCGTCTCCGGTGCTGGCCAGGCGGTGCCTGCTTGCGATCATTTCCTGGCTGATCTTGGCCTGCTTGATGTTCATGCGCCAGGTGATGATGAATGCGATTATAAAGAAAATGGTAAGTACGCCGTAAAGCAGTATCTTGAAGGAGTTGTCGTGGTAAGTGGTTACGTAGGTATCCAGCACGGCATTGTACTCCTCCATGGGACCCTGAAGGCCCAGGGAGGGAAGCATGGAAAGCCAGTAGCCGCCGGTGGTGACCATATAAAAGATAAATACCGCCTCAAAGAGCAGGAAGAGCAGGCCTCTGAGCCACTGCCCCCTTGCCAGATTCGCAAGGCCCATCACTATGAAGGAGCCTTTTGTTATGGCGTCGCCGTTTTTGAAGGTGGCGCCCAAGTCGGCAAGATTTGCGCCAAGACCCTTGAAGATGCCCCCGATACCGAGGCCTATACCCTTAAAGAATCTGGCGAAGCCTCCTGGTATGGAGGTGAAGAAGTGGCCCACATTGTGTGCGATTTTCTGCCCCTTGGACAATTTCAGGTATTCCAGATCGCTGTTGTTAGCCATGATATCTGTTCCTTTCGAAATCATCCTTTAAAAAAAGGCAAGGGTCCGGTATGGACCCAAGCCTTTCAATGCAATATCAATTACTCGAGAGATACGTTGCCTGTGTCTCCGTCAAGTGTCAGAACGATGGTGTAGTTTCCGTCCTTCTCAACCTTGAAGTTGTCTCCGCCGTTGCCGAAGGAAACATCCCAGGAGAGACCCTGACGGCACTTGAGCTCGTCGCCGGCCTTCAGGTCGAACTTGTCGTTGGACTTCCATACTCCGGGAGCAGTCTCGGTCATCGGGAAGTCCTTATCCCACATGGAGCCGCCAACTGCGCCGATCACGGTGAACGCGTTCTTGACCTCGTCGCTCATGGTGAAGATGCCGTCGATCTTGGACTTGTAGGTATCCAGAGCAGCCTGCAGCTGAGCATCGGAACCGTCGGAATTCTGTACGTCCTCGCCGATGGCCTTGGAGATATCCCACCAGGAACCGTGGATCTGGCCCTGAGGTACGGAGTATTCATTCTGCTTGAGCAGAGCTGCCAGATGCGGAGCCTTCTTTACGTCTTCTGTAGCCTGAGCCTGCAGGTTTGCGGGGCCCCAAGCCAATTCCTTGAATCTCTCCATCTGACGGTCATAGTCAGTCAGGAACTGAGCCAGCAGGTGCAGAACAGCAGCCTTCTTGGCATCGGTCTGGGGCTTTACGCCGATCAGCTTATAGCCGTTGAAGGAGCCCAGGTGATAATCCTTGCCGTCCACATTGAAGGAGGGCAGATCGGTGATTCCCATGTTGTCGCCCAGGATCTTCTTGACGTCCTCAGCGGCCCAGGTACCGGTAACGACTACAGCAGCACCCTGGTCGAATTCAGCGGCGGAAGAAGAGCTTACATAGAAGGGGCTGGAAACCAGCTTGTACATTCCCTTTACGGCGATCAGACCGTTGGGTGAGCAGAAAGTATCGTCAACACCGATGAACTTGCCGTCGGAATCCATCTTCCACTCGGACTTGCAGCCGGTGCCGAAGAACCAGGAAGCGATGTACCAGCCGCCGGTCTTGGTCTCGAATGCGAAGAACTTCTTGGCGTCCTCGCAGTCCTTGATCAGCTTTTCGAGGCTGTCCACGTCTGCATCGGGGATGTAGCGCTTGTCGTAGTACATGAAGTAGCCGTTGTCAGCGGATGCAGGATATGCATAGAGCTGGCCGTCCACGGAAGCTGCAGCAACAGCACCCTTGTCGTTGGCTGCGCCTACGGTCTCGCTGGCCTTTGCGCCCAGCTTGGCCAGTGCGCCTGCCTGCACCAGTCTTGCGAACTGGTCCTGTGCGAACCAGAAGAGGTCCGGGCCTGCTTCGATGTCGGTGATCATGTCTGTACCTGCATCAGCCTCGGACTTGGGGTTGATGGTGGGGGTGAACTTGATCCCCTGATCGTTGGAGCTGTTGAAGGCCTCGATCTGGCGCTTCATCAGATCCATATTTGCCTCAGCTGCCCATACCTTGATGCTGTAGTCGCCGGCAAGGCTGTTGGGGTCATTTGCGGGTTGATTGCTTGTCTCGCTTGTATTGCTTGGCTGTTCATTGCCGCCCTGATTGGTGGAGCTGCCACCGCACGCGGCAAGAGAGAATACCATTGCAAAAGCAAGCATCAGTGCCAATACTTTTTTCATATGATTTTTCCTCCTAAAAAAAGCTTTTTCATAGTCAAGGGGCAGGTAAAAACCTGACCCCCCTCACAGCACACATTATACTACTGTTTTATGAACATGCGTGATAAAAAATTCACATTATCTAAATTTGATAAAAATAAGACAATAATATAAAAAGATTAGAACGATTCATTATATATGGAAAAAATATGCTTATGGCTACGGAGCCGGCCGCTCGCCGAAGCTGCTTCCGGCAGCGGGCCCGGAACCATGAAAACCGGTCTATGGAAGCGCCTCCCTGAAGGCCTTAAGGGACTCCAGCGGATGTCCCTTGGCATCGAACAGCGCCTGATTGTCCACGGCGCAGCCGCCGTAGTATTTTCCTGCGTCCTCGGGGTCGTACTCCGCCGCGTAGCTGGAGGCCCAGCCGGAGCCATTGGCCTGCCAGAGCCATTCGTTGGCGCCCTTAGAGCCGCCGGGGACCGCTATCCAGCAGCCCTCCCAGTAGCAGACGCCTATGCCGCCCTTAACGGAGGCGACGGTCTGAATCACGTCCCTGATGCTGTCAGCCTGGCCCTGTACGGTATAGGGATAGGGCCTTGCCACGTCAGATGAAGCGCTGATGGTATTTGGGGAAAAGTCCGTATCCTCCGGCGTGTAGGCATAGGAGGTCTCAAGCACCATGACCCTTTTGCCGAAGCGTTCGTTTATGGAGGACAGGACCACCGAAAGGTTTTCCAGGGTTCCATGCCAGAAGGGATAGTAGGAAACGCCGAAGACATCGTAGTCCACAGCGTACTGATCTGCCATGAAGGCATAGCTTTTTATAGTGGAGGCATGCTCGGGATTGGTGAAGTGAAGGGCAACTAAGGCCTCAGGAAAGAGCTCCCGCACCGCTCCTGAGCCGCTGTTCATAAGGCGGCAGATGTTTTCCCAGTCCTTTTCCCCGCAGAGGGCTCCACTGGTCTCGTTTCCTATCTGGACCATGCCTACGTCCACCCCTGCTTTCTTAAGCTTTTCCAGGCTTTCGCGGGTGTACTTGTATAGCGCATCCGCCTTGCTGTCCAGGTCCAGGCCCTGCCAGGCTTTGGGGGCCTGCTGCTTCCCCGGATCCGCCCAGAAGTCCGAATAGTGGAAGTCCGCAAGGAGCTTCATGCCGCAGGCTGCCGCCCTTTTTCCTATGGAGACAGCCGTATCTATATCGCAGTTACCGCCGCCGTAGCCATTGCCGTCCCTGACCCAGGGGTCGTTCCAGATGCGGACCCGGATATAATTGATGCCGCAGTCCGCAAGGATCCTGAACACGTCCTGCTCCTTCCCCTCGAAGTCATAATATTTTACGCCGCTGGCCTCCTCCGAAGGCACAGAGGATGCGTCCATACCCAAAATAAAGCTTTTCCTTAAGCTTTCCAGCGATCTCTCATACATGAGCTCTGTAAACCTCACAGCGGCCTTGAAGGCAGCGCCGCCCCTTCCCTGATGAAGGCCGTTCTTCCCAAAGCAGAGCACGTAATCCGCGCCGCTTACCGCTGCCTCGTCAGAAAAGCCCGCC
>JAEEPD010000179.1 GCA_016284575.1 Bacillota bacterium
AGGATATCCACCGGGTGCCAATGGAGATCATGATGCCTAAAACGGACGGGATCACCGCCATGGTAAAGCTCAGGAAAAGCAGCAACGTACCCGTCATACTGCTCACCGCAAAAGGGGAGGACTCGGACAAGATCCTGGGTCTTACGGTGGGCGCCGATGACTATATCACCAAGCCCTTCAATCCGGTGGAGGTGACTGCAAGGGTGAAGAGCCAGCTGCGCCGCTATATGCAGCTGGGAGGGGGCGTGCCAAAGGCCACAAGCTTTGCCCTTGGGGGCATAGAGCTGGACGACGAAGCCAAAAGGGTCGTGGTGGACGGTGAGGAGCTTTCCCTTACGCCTAAGGAGTACGACATCCTGAAGCTTCTTATGGAGAGTCCCGGCAAGGTCTTTTCGCCCTCCGAGATATACCGCAGGGTCTGGCAGGAGGATCCCTTCGGGGCCGAGAGCACTGTGGCTGTCCACATCCGTCATCTGCGGGAAAAGCTGGAGATAGACCCGTCTGAGCCCAGATACCTGAAGGTGGTCTGGGGCAAGGGCTACAAGATCGAAGGCTGCTGAGGCCGGCTCCTGGTCCGGTGATAACGGCTTCAGACTCGCAGCCTGATCCGGCCGATCAGCACACAACACATTCAAAAGGGGGAAACCATGAACGCTATAAAAAGCAGCACTGCTGCCAAATTCACAGCCTTTATACTCTTCCTGGCCAGCAGCTGGGCAATGTGCATCTTTGCATTGAGAGGCTTTCTCTACGGCATGTTCGAGCCATATGAGAGCCCGGGAACGGATTTTCTGAAATACGTCATCGATCTCTTTCCTGTGTCCCGGCCCACAGCCTATCTGCTGGCCCTGCTTTCTGGCATACTCGCGCTGGCCTTTTTCGTGTTCCTTGTCAGTGCCAGCGGCCATCACGCAGGAAAAGAGGGCATCACTCCCTCCTGGGGCACCCGGGTGCCGCTGGAGATCGATATCGCCCTTGCGGGAGCAGCGCTTACTGTTCTTGCATTTTTCATAGCTGAGGGCGCAGATGAATTCCTCTACATGAACAGCAGCGGAAATAACTTCCCGGCTCTGCTTGGCCTGGTCACGCTTTTCGCAGGCACGGCTCTGGCAGCCTTTACAGGCCTTTGCATGAGCTTTGCCACCCGTCTTAAGCTTGGCAGCTGGTGGAAGGGCACCCTCTGCTGGATGCTGCTGGTGCTTATGAGGCGCGTATTCGTCTTTCTGGGCCGCTGGACCTGGAGGGCTGCAAAATATACCGCGGAGCTCCTTTTGAAGGCTCTGAAGGCCGTTTACGGGCTTCTGAAGGGCATCTGCGGCTGGCTGGTGCGAGTTGTGAAGGGCTTCTTCAGCGGCATCGGCAGGCTCATCTCCGGCATCCCCCTGGTTTGGAAGGGCTGCATGGCCATAGCGGCGTTTTTCTTTATCCAGTTCGTCTTCGTGGTCAGTCTGAGATACGATGCGGATATGATGGTCATGACTCTGTTTGCGATGGATCTCCTTGGAGGAGCTGTCCTCCTCTATGCCATGCTCTGCATGAAGAAGCTGCAGAACGGCGCTACTGCCCTGGCCAACGGAGATCTGGCATACAAGGTAGACACCAGCCACATGGTGCTGGACTTTAAGAGTCACGGAGAAAACCTGAACCGCCTGGCGGAGGGCAGCGCCCTTGCGGTGGAGCAGAGGCTCAGAAGCGAACGCTTCAAGACTGAGCTCATAACAAACGTCTCCCACGACATAAAGACCCCGCTGACCTCCATAATCAACTACTCTGAGCTGATAGGACGGGAGGCGGAGCGCTTTTCGGAGACTCTGTCCCCGGAGACCTCCCCTGAAGCGGCATCCGCTGCAGACAGCGGAGCGGAAAGAGAACCTGCCCCTGGCAGCGAAGCAGCAGAATGCTCTTCGGAGCCCATAGATGCATCCGATGCAGTCACAAAAACTGCCGATGAACAGGCCATACTCCAAAAGGACAGCATGGAGAGGATCTCAGAGTATTCCGAGGTGCTGCACAGGCAGTCGGAGAAGCTGAAGAAGCTGCTGGATGACCTTCTGGAAGCTTCAAAGGCCTCCACAGGCAATCTTGAGGTGCTGCTTGAGCCCTGCGATGCAGGCATCTTCATCTCCCAGACCGAAGGGGAGTATAGAGAGCGGCTGGAAAATGCAGGACTCAGCCTGGTGTGCAGCAGACCGGACCATCCTGTGCGCATAATGGCCGATGGCCGCCGCATGCAGCGCATTTTCGACAACGTCATGAGCAATATCTGTAAGTATTCCCTTACCGGCAGCAGGGTATACCTGAATCTGGAGGAAAAGAACGGCAAGGCTGTCATAAGCTTCAGAAATACTTCCGCCGATGAACTCAATATAAGCTCGGATGAACTCATGGAACGCTTCGTAAGGGGAGACCAGTCCCGCACCACCGAGGGCAGCGGCCTGGGACTCTCGATAGCCAGAAGCCTTACAGAGCTTCAGAAAGGGCGGATGGACATAGAGATCGACGGAGATCTTTTCAAGCTCATCCTGACCTTCGATGCAATTTAGGAAGTATAAGAAAAAGTTTATACTGTCTTTCTTAAGATAACAAAAAACATTCCAAAACAAAGCCTTCAGTATAGCAATTTTCGGAATATTCTATTGCAATCGTTCGAAAATACTGATAGAATTCACTAGTAATTTTTAGACGACAGAAATATTGGAGGCACAAATGGCAGAAAATCAGAACAAGCCCGAGGAAAAGAAGGAGCTTTCCTTCTTCCAGGAGATTCTGAACATCGTTCCCTTCTGGAAGGCCCAGATGACCGACTGGAAGGTTACTGTTATCAGAACTTCTCTTGAGCGTCTCGGCCACAAACTCATCTTACCTTATCTCTCACTGTTTATCGTAGCTCTGGGCGCAAGCAAGACTCAGCTGGGATGGATCACCTCCGTCGGCATGCTGGTAATGGGCGTCCTCGGACCCTTTGTCGGCGGCTGGATAGACAGAAACGGTGCAAGAAAAGTATACATCATCGGTATCATCTTCACCTTCCTTTCCTATGTAACTTACGCTGTAGCTCCCAACTGGCAGACCTACGCCGTGGCAATGGTTCTCTATTACTTCGGAAACGGCCTCTCCATGCAGAGCTGCGGCATCATCTGCGGCTACTGCCTGAAGAACTCCGACAGAGCCCGCGGCATGCTGGTATGCGAATCCCTGGCTGCAGGCCTTCTGGGCATGATCGGCCCCATGATCGGCGCATGGATCTTCACCAATATCTCCGGCGTTACCGATACCGCCAATGCGGTTGCAAACGACTACAGACCTCTGTTCTGGGGCAGCGCCATCTTCACCGCGATATCCTTCTTCGTGGTATTCTTCAAGCTTTCCAACGCAAAAATGGGCTCATCCAAGTCCTCCGGCTTTGCTCTTAAGGATGGCTTTGACATCATCAAGACCAACAAGAGCGCTGCCAAGTGGATCATCATCGGCGCAGTAGGCGGACTTGCTCAGGCAATGGTTATTCCCTACATGTCCGTATTTGCGGCAGAGCACAAGCTTGCTACTCCTGCGGTACTGGCTGCCATGGTCACCTGCCAGGCTCTCACCTCCACCATCCTTGGCTACCCCGTAGGCATTCTGGCTGACAAGTACGGCCGCAAGAAGGTGCTCTTCGTTATCCAGCCCCTGGTATGGCTCTCCCTCATCATCCTGATGATCGCTCCAAAGCACAATGGCTTCTTCCTGATCCTTGCAGGTCTGCTCTTCGGTTTCCTGGAGATCGGTCAGCCCCTGTTCGGCGCAGTACAGAGAGAGATCGTAAACCCCAAGGTCATGGGCGTCTGGCTGGGCACCACCAAGCTCACCAATGCGCTCTTCTCCGCTCTGATGGCCATCGTTGCCGGTTATGTATATGACCACCTTGGTCCCGTATGGATGTTCGCCATCTATCTCGCATGCGAGCTCCTTATCCGTATGCCTCTGTTTGCCAGCATTCCCGAGACCCTCGGCAATGAAGTCAAGGCTGACGACGAAGAGGACTGCTGCGACTAAGCCTTATAGCCAAAAGCATATAAAACCCTTGTGATTATTAAAAAACCGGAGCCTTCTGGCCCCGGTTTTTTCAATGCTTTCCTTGAAATTAACGTCTGCAGTTGCTATAATATTTCGTCTGTTGAAGTTAAGAACTAAATGGAGAGAAAAATGGCAGAAAATCAAAACAAGACCCCCGAGACTCAGCAGAAGAACTTCATGCAGGAGCTCCTGAATATCGGACCCTTCTGGAAGGCCCAGATGACTGACTGGAAGGTAACCGTAATCAGAACCTCGCTGGAGCGTCTCGGCTACAAAACAATACTTCCTTATCTTTCGCTGTATATCGTAGCTCTCGGCGCTACCAAGTCCCAGTTGGGATGGATCACCTCCGTTGGCATGCTGGTAATGGGTGTGCTCGGACCCTTCGTAGGTTCCTGGATCGATAAGAACGGCGCAAGAAAGATCTACATCGTAGGTATTATCTTTACATTCCTTTCCTATATCGCATATGCATTTGCGCCCAACTGGCAGGTCTATGCCCTGGCCATGGTGCTTTACTATTTCGGTAACGGCTTGGCCGGGCAAAGCTGCGGCATCATCTGCGGCTACTGCCTGAAGAACAGCGACAGAGCCCGCGGCATGCTGGTATGCGAATCCTTGGCAGCTGGCCTTCTTGGCATGATCGGCCCCATGATCGGCGCATGGGTCATCACTCA
>JAEEPD010000180.1 GCA_016284575.1 Bacillota bacterium
TTTTTACCAACACGTTTTGTCCTATATCTCTGATATGAAGAATAAGAAAAACGGGCAGCCGACGCTGTCCCGTTTTTCTTTTGGAGAATAAATAAAGTGGGTCATTTGCTATTTCTTACTGCCCCAGGTGAGCATGTTTGCCTTCTTCAGGGCGGTGTAGATCGCCGGCCACACGGCTGTCACTATAATTGTCGATATTATGGTGTTCACCAGAGTGGCAAGAGATCCGATCTTTGCTATAGTTGCCGCCATGTCCTGTGGAAGTCCGAAGATATAGGTCTTGTAGAAGTATCCGAAGAGGGGATCGAGGACAACATTGCAGCCAAGGGCTACAGCTGCGGCTGCAAGAGCAACCTTGGCCTGGTCCTTTGCATTCGTTTTGCTTTCCTTGTGCATGACCTTGGATGCAATAAAGCCTGCTATAAGGCCCATGACGAGCTTAAGTATGAAGGTCTTGGGGGCGGAGGTGACATAGCCCGAGGTCAGGTCTGCGATGGTAAGTCCGATAGCCCCGGCCACGCCTCCCATGGGTCCTCCCACAAGCAGGGCACCTATGACCACAAAGGTATTTCCAAGGTGCAGAGCCGTCCTTTCGGTGCCCACGGGTATATCTATCCTCAGCACCTGAAAGCCTATATAGGCAAGAGCCGCTATAAGCGCGCACTGTACGAGCCTCATAAGTCTGTCGTTCTTCATGATATTTGCCTCCTTTTTATTCAAGCATCCTTCCAAGGGCCGGAAGGGCAGCCTCAAAGGCTACTCCGAACCTTGGATCCTGTGCATTTTTAACTGTTTCTTCGATGGTCAGGGCTGTAAAGTCCGATGCTATCTTAAGAGCCTGAGCTCGTTCCTTTCCAAGGACGAAGGCTCCTGCCAGCACGCTGGAGAACACGTCGCCGGTGCCGTGGTAGGACGCTGGCACCTTGTCGTTCTGATAGGAGAAGAATTCCCCGGCTGCGCTGTCATAGCCCATGGCGCCTATCTTTCCTGCGGACAGGGACACTCCTGTGATGACCGGCTGCCTGGTGCCCATGGCTGCCAGGCGCAGCAGCATCTCCTTTATGTAATCCTCCGTGTATTCTTCTTTATAGGGAAGGCCTGTGAAGCTGGCAGCCTCGGTGATGTTCGGCACGCAGATGTCCGCGATGCTGCAAAGGGACGCGTTCTTTTTTGCGTAGCTTTCGGTGATGGCGGAATAAAGCCTGCCGTGGTCGCCCATGACCGGATCTATGAAGATCAGCGTGTCATCGCCCTTAAACCTTTCAACGATCTCTGTAACTGTGTCTATTTCCTCCTCCGTGCCCAGATAGCCGGTGTAAATGGCATCAAAGCCTATGCCTTCCTTTGCCCAGTGCTCTGTTATGGGCTTCAGCTGATCCGAAATGTCCTTAAAGGTGAAGCCCTTGAACATGGTGTGGGTGCTGAGGACCGCAGTCGGAAGTATGGCGGTCTCTATGCCCATGGCTGAAAGTATGGGAAGCGCTATGGTGAGCGAGCATTTGCCGAAGCAGGAGATATCCTGGATAGTTAAGATTCGTTTCAATTGGTCCTCCAAAGAGCCGCATTTTATGCAGCCCCAATATTGACATTTTTGTTTTACAATAATATTATAAACTAAATTGGCATTATAAATATCGCCAGAATGATTATTATTGATAAGGCCAGAAGAGCAGCTTCGGCTCCGGAGGATAAACCTATGCTTACCTACATACTCGACAAGAAAAAGGGCAGCCCCCTGTATCTTCAGCTCTACGACTGCATACGCAAGGATATACTTCAAGGCCGTATAGAAGGGGGAGAGAGGCTTCCCTCCAAGCGCTCCCTTGCCGAGCATCTTGGCATCAGCAAGATAAGCGTCGAGGCTGCCTATGCCCAGCTGCTTTCGGAGGGCTACATCATATCCAGGGAGCGCTCGGGCTATTTTGCTGTGAGCCTGGAGCAGCTGCCCGAGGCTTTTGAAAAGGCCGAGGGCATAGAAGCGGCGAAGGAGGCGGCTTCTGAACCCGGCGCTGAAGACGCGGACCAGGCTCCGGATGCTTCAAAGCCCGGCAGCACCATTCCCTCTGCAGAGCTTTTCCCTTTTTCCGTTTGGACAAGGCTTATGAGAAGCGTGATTCTGGATAACCCCGACATGATACTGGAAAGGGTACCTGCAGGAGGTCAGCCTGAGCTTAAAAGGGCCATCGCAAGCCAGATCTACAGGGAACGGGGCATGAAGATCTCCCCGGAACAGATCATCATCGGCGCAGGAAATGAGTACTTTTACAGCCTGCTGGTGCAGTACCTTGGGCGGGACCGCACTTTTGCCATAGAAAACCCCCTTCACAGAAAGATAGACAGGATATATTCCCTTTCCGGCGCGGGGCTGGCAGCCATAGAAATGGATGAGCAGGGCATGAGGGTAGACGGGCTTGAGGAAAGCGGGGCATCTGTGGCTCACATAACCCCGTCTCACCACTATCCCACAGGCATAGTCATGCCTATCACAAGGCGGCGGGAGATACTGCGCTGGCTGAGCGAGGATCCGGACCGCTACCTTATCGAGGACGAATACGATTCTGAATTCAGCTCAGCCGGGAGACCTGTCCCCAGCATGCAGAGCCTTGACAGCAGCGGACGGGTCATCTTCATGAACAGCTTCTCAAAAACCATCTCCCCGGCCTTCAGGATAAGCTACATGGTGCTGCCCTACGGCCTTCTTTCCTCCTGGCAGGAGAGGATGGGCTTTTACAGCTGCGCAGTGCCCTCCTTTGACCAGCTGACCCTGGCCCGCTTCATATCCGACGGCTACTACGAGAGGCACCTGAGGCGCATGAAAAAGCACTACAGGCAGCTCAGACAGGAGCTGGCAGAGGAGCTTCAGAGCCCTGAATTTGAAGGGAAACTGGAGCTGCGTCAGTCGGATTCGGGCCTTCACTTCCTCCTGGGCTTTAAGGGCGGAAGGGACTGCTCGGGGGAGGCTCTTCGGACCGGACTTAAGCGCTGCGGCCTTGAGCTTCCGCTGCTTTCAGACTATTATGTTGGTAAGATCCCGGCCCATGCCGACCGCTTCTGCATCGTTCAGTATTCGGATATTTCGCCTGCTGCGCTGCTTCAGGGTCTGCGGCTGTTTTTTGACCTTTAAGTAGCTGTTTTTTGCGGCCAGACGCCGGTTTTCCCATTTAATTCACTTGATTAAAGCAACTCGATACTGTATAATCCCTATGATATGCCACAGGGCATTCTTTTTGACATGGAGAAAAAAACAGAAACTAAGACAAAACGTAATTACGGACTTGTATGGACCTTCCTGAAGGGCAGCAGAGCTTACTTCCTGTGTGGGGTGCTTTGTGCTGCCATCGGTTCCGTCATGGAGATGATAGACCCTCAGATAATCAAGGCTGCGGTGGACAACGCCATAGGCGGAAAGCCCAGCAGCTTCCCCGCCTGGGTCAACGCCATGGTGGACAGCGTGGGCGGCTTTGCGTATCTTGGTGAGCACCTGTGGATAATGGCCCTGGGCCTTCTTGCCGTCACCGTGGTGAAGGTCATCGCCCAGTACGGACAGCGGGTCTTCAACACCAAGGCCTCCGAGACCCTGGTCAAGACCATGAGGGACACCCTTTTTGCCCACATAGAGCGCCTGCCCTATAACTGGCACATGAAGAACCATACAGGAGACATTATCCAGCGCTGCACCACGGACGTGGACATGGTCCGCAGGTTCGTGGCGGAGCAGCTGACCACGCTTCTGAGGATCAGCATCTATCTGATACTGGCCCTGTATTTCATGTTCAGCATGAACTGGAAGCTGGCCCTTATTGCGCTTTCTCCCATGCCTTTTATCTTCACATATATCGTCATCTTCAGGAAGAAGATGGAGCAGGGCTTTAAGGTCTGCGATGAGACCGAGGCGGAGGTGTCTGCCATAGTGCAGGAGAACCTGACCGGCGTTCGCGTGGTCCGTGCCTTCGGGCAGGAGCGCCGCGAGCGGGACAGATTCAACGCTAAAAACAGCGAATACACTGACCTGTGGGTCGACATGGGCAAGCTGATGGGGCGCTTCTGGAGCAGCCAGGACGCTTTTGCGGGGCTTCAGATCCTGCTGGTCTTCGTGTTCGGCGCCATTTTCTGTGTCAACGGCAGGATGACCGCCGGAGACTATATCGCCTTTATCTCCTACAACGCCATGCTGGCCTTCCCCATGATGAGGATAGGCCGGGTCATTTCCGAGATGAGCAAGGCGGGAGTTTCCATAGACAGGCTCGCGTACATCATGGAATCCGTGGAGGAGCAGGATAAGGCCGGCTCCTGGGACGCTCCCATGAACGGCGACATAGAATTCGACAATATCAATTTCAGCTACGAGGGCAGCAGCGAGATACTCCACGATGTGGCCTTTAAGATCAAGGCCGGCAGCACCCTCGGCGTACTGGGAGGCACCGGAAGCGGCAAGTCCACCCTCATGCTCCTGCTGGACAAGATGTACCTGCTGGAGCCCGGCCAGGGCTGCATACGCATAGGCGGTGTGGACATCAACGATATCAGGACCGAGCACCTCAGGAAGAACATCTCCATGGTGCTTCAGGAGCCCTTCCTCTTCTCCAGATCCATAGCTGAAAACATATCCATAGCCCATCCCGGCATGAAGGAGGAGGCTATAAGAGAGGCTTCAAGAGCCGCCTGCCTGGACGAGACCGTAACCGGCTTTACCAAGGGCTACGATACCTTCGTGGGCGAGAGGGGAGTTACCCTTTCCGGCGGGCAGAAGCAGCGCGCTGCCATAGCAAGAGCGCTTACGCTTGATGCGCCCATCATGATCTTCGACGATTCTCTTTCGGCTGTGGATACCCAGACCGATGCAAGGATCAGGAAGTCCCTTGAGGAGCGCTTCGGCACCGCAACGATAATAATCATTTCACACAGGATCACGACCCTCTCCAAGGCGGACAACATCCTGGTGCTGGATGCCGGCAGGGTGGCCGAGTTCGGGCCTCCCGATGAGCTTAAGCACTCCGGCGGAATATACCAGAAGATCTACGAGATCCAGTCCGGCAAAGATACGGAGGAGGAAGGAAAGGAGGCTGAAGACGATGGAAGATAAAAGCGCTTACGACGTTCATCTGAAATTCTTCGGACTCCCGAAAATGTGGCCCTATGTAAGAAAATACAAGTGCGACATCATAAAGATGGCGCTGTACAACCTTGCGGTCTGCGGGATCATGATCTTAAGGCCTCTGGTCCAGCGCTACGCGCTCAATCATTTCGTGGGTGAGGGTACCCTGGATACTCTCCCCCAGTTTATAGTGCTCTTTATCGCCGGCATCGCGCTGATGACGTTCTGCAACTACAAGACCATCACGCTTTCCCTCGCGAACGAGATGAGGATCTTGAGAGACCTCAGAGACTCCGCTTTCGAGCACCTGCAGACCCTGAGCT
>JAEEPD010000181.1 GCA_016284575.1 Bacillota bacterium
GACATGTTCAGAGGCTCCATTATCGATTCCGAATACATGGGCCTTTCCACCATCGACCTGGTGAACGTGCTTCGCCCGGATGTGGCTACCATAGGCAATCATGAGGTGGACTACGGCATCGCCCACCTGCTTTTCCTTGAAAAATGCGCCAAGTTCCCCATCATCAACGCCAATATGTTCGTCACCATGAACAACGCAAGGCTCTTCAAGCCCTACCTGAACGTTGAGATCGACGGCATGCGCATACTGTTCATAGGAATTCTGACGGAGGAGGTGCTGGACTCCGCCAAGCACGAGAAGATCATCGGCACCTTCATCGACGTGGAGGAGGCGGCCAAGGAGGTGGGCATCATCTGCGACAACTACCGTACCTCCAAGACGGATCTTACTGTGCTGCTGACCCACATCGGCATCGAGGCTGACAGAAAGCTGGCCAGCCTTCTCAACCCCGACTGGGGCGTGAACCTGATCATCGGCGGCCATTCCCACACCTTTATGGATGCCCCTGAGGTGGTGAACGGCGTTCCCATCGTTCAGGCTGGCACCGGTACGGGCATCATCGGCCGCATAGATCTTGAGATCGACACCGAGGCCAAGACTGTGGAGGATTTCCGCTGGAGATGCGAGCCAATCAACGAGGACACCGCTGCCCCGGACGAGATCATGGCAGATCTTCTCGACAGCTACCGCACCCAGACGGACACCAAGTACAAGAGGGTGGTCACCCGCTGGGCAAGAAAGCTCACCCATCCCACCCGCATCCAGGAGACGGAGATGGGCAATCTCTATGCCGACGCCATGGCCTGGGAGGCCAGCTACGACCTGATGATCGTGGGATCCGGCAGCATAAGAAAGAAGGAGATGGGTCCCGTCGTGGAGTACCAGGACATGCTGGAGAACACACCCTACGACGACTGCATCCACATGCTGGAGGTGACCGGCGCCCAGCTGAGGCACATGGTCCAGTTCGTCATGAGGGACGAGGCCTGGGAGGGCCACACTGAGTTCTATCAGTACTCCACAGGCTTCCACGTGCGCTACAACAAGACAACAAAGAAGATCGAGGAGCTCACCTTCAGGGGCGAGCCTGTCAACGACGACATGAAGATCAAGATCGGTCTGCAGGATTATCACTACAAGAATTTCGACGCCTTCTTCGACGTTCCCCTGGAGGAGGTCAAGGCCAACATGAGGCCAAGGATCGTCGCCACCTCCTTCAACAACATCGTGGAGGAGTACTTCGCCACCAACGACAAGCTGGACGCCCACGTGGAGGGCAGGATAGAGCTGGTGGAGTAGCAGAAGGATCGATAAAAGCATTAAAGACCGCCCGAAAGGGCGGCCTTTTATTACAGCTTTCTGAAGGGTGCTGTCAGCTGGAACAGCACTTTTTTTGGTTTGACGATGAGGGCCTTGCCGATGCGAAGGACCCAGCTGAGGGGCAGCAGGAAGGGTGCCTTATCCAGCCAGGGGTACAGGGATCTCATCTCGTGAAGGGGCAGGAAGGTACGGGCCAGAAGGTAGCCGGCTCTGCCTCTTTTTTCGATGGCATTTTTGGCTCTTACGGTCTCGTTGCCGTAGGTGCCTGAATCTTTTACGATGCCCAGCATTTTTTCCTCGGCTTCCGTAAGGGGCTCGCCATTGAAAAGCTTCATGGAAAGGCTTCTGTTTTCCTTTTCGAACTCCGTAAGGCCCAGCTTTTCCAGCTCCCCGGCAAGATAGTCCCGGTCCATGGAGGCTTCCTTAGCCTTCAGATATACATAGGTGTCCAGAAGGGATCTGAGGCCTGTGCCATTGCCGCTGAAGTGCTTGTATTCATGGGTGAGCATGTAAAGATAAAAGTCCTCGTCTGAGAAGTGATAGCCGAAGCGCTTTCCCTCTTCAGGCACGAGCCGGGACTTCACGTCCCTGTAATAGCTATCAAATTTCTCCCCGTGGCTCAGGTTGAAAAGGGCTCTGTGGATCTCGAAACTCAGGGTGGGAGGCTTGGTGTAGTGGTCATGGACCCCCATGGGGGACAGCTCGGCCTCATAGCCCAGCTCCTCCATTATCCTCTGTATGTCTCCGAAGCGGTCCGGATCGCAGAGAATGTCGTTGTCCGCCATCTCCCGCATGCCTATGGCAGGATAGAGCTCCTTAAGCAGGGAGCCCTTCAGGGGCATGTACCAGATGCCAGCCTCCTCAAAGCGCTCAAGGATGGCTTTACGCTCCAGGTCGAAAAGGGCCACCTTTTTTACGGCCTTGCCCCTGGCCTGGACGAAGGCATCATCCGAGACACCGGCTCTTTCCAGTGCTGCGGCTGTGATGCCAAGCAGCAGGTGACGCTTCGCCGCCGCATAAAGGCTCTGCAGGTCCATGGCCTGCACCTGCGAAGGCTCCGGCGTCCTGCCGTTCACCATGCAGGATGCCAGATAAGCCACGTCTGTAATTGCTTTTTTGTATACTTCTTCTGTCATGGCCTGCTTCCCCACTGCTTTTCGTGGCTGACCACACGGTTTTCTGTAAATTCGAGCACTCTGTCGCAGATGTCCAGGGCAGCCGTCCGGTGGGTGACTATCACCACGGTCCTGTTTTCCAGCCTTCTGAGATTGTCCAGAAGCTGCCTCTCCGTCTCCATGTCCAGGGCGCTGGTTGATTCATCCAGCAGCAGCACGGGACTTTCGGAGAATATAGCCCTGGCTATGGCAAGGCGCTGCAGCTGGCCCTCGGAAAGGCCTGTGCCGTGCTCCCCCAGAAGGGTGTCCACGCCCTTTTCCAGCTCCATCACGAAGTCCTCGGCGCAGGCGGTCCTAAGAGCTGCCATGAGCCGCTCGTCGTCCCCGGCAGCCTCCGGCTCCGCAAGGCTTACCACATCCCTTATGCTGCCGTTCATCAGGGCGTTCCCCTGGGGCACATAGGCGAAAAGCCTGCGGTAGCTGCTGTCCAGCTCGCCACGGACGCCGCTTCTGTCCGTGTAGTAGCGAAGGCCGCTGTCCGGCTGGTATACGCACATCAGAAGCTTGAGAGCTGTGGATTTTCCGCAGCCGCTGGCTCCTGTAAAGGCCACATATTCGCCCTTTTTTATCTCCAGGGAGAGGTCGTGGAGCACCACAGGCACGTCCCCCTGCTTCATCTCGGTGGCACCCTCCGGGCCTACATAAAAGGTGAAGAGCACATCGTCGAAGCCTATGCTTTCCAGCTCCTCATCGTAAAACCTCTTTATCTCGTCTATAGGCCTTGCCTCCGGCATGTCCTCGCCGAAGCTCTCCGCCTCCATCAGCCTCTCGGCGCTGGCCAGCAGGGCGTAATAGCGGGGCAGGTAGCCCGTTATCTGGGCGAAGGGAGTCTGTATCTGGGAGATCAGCTGGGTGATGGCCGTAAGGGTGCCGAAGCTGATGCTGCCGGTGAGTATGCCGTAGCCGCACCAGCCAAGGCCCAGCAGGTACATGCCGTGCATGGCTGCTCCAAAGCCCAGGTTGCTCAGGTTTGAGAAGTGGCTTCTCTTCATGCGGAAGTCCTGATGCTCCTTCATCCTACGGTCTGCATCCTCCCGGGTCTTGCCCTCTGCGGCAAAGGAGCGCACCATCAGCATGCTGCTTATGCTCTCCTGAAGGAAGATCCTGAGCCTTCCGTCCGCCTCCTGCACGTTCTTGTGCATGCGCTTGAGAATGCGGCGGAACAGCCAGGTGAAGAGCAGCAGGGCGGCTCCCCCGGGGATGATGATGACCCCGAAGCGGGGCTCAAGTATAAGCATCACGGTCAGGGCGCTGATGAGCTTCACCGCCATGCCCGCAAGCCCCGGGACTATATCCACGCAGGCGTTGGCCGCTATGACGCTGTCATTTGTCAGGCGGTTCATCCACTCGGCTGAATGGACCTCGTGGACCTGCAGGTAGTCCCTGTGGAGCAGGGTGTCCATGAGCCTGCTCTTGAAGGTGTTTTCGAGGCTTGACCTGGAGAGCTCCGAAAGCCATCGGATGGCGGCTCTCAGGATCAGCTGGCAGGCTACCAGCAGAAGGGTCAGGCTCATGGCATGCCAAAAGCCCGCCCGGTTTCCTCCTGCGGCTGCATCGACTATCTCCCTGAGGAGGAAAGCGTAGAGCACGCCGGAAGCCCCGTGGAGGGACTGAAGCGCTGTGAGCGCTATAATATATAGCTTTTTCCTTCCCGGCACCTTCCAGAGCCAGGCCAGGGTGCTGTTTTTCATCGGATCAGCCTCCGTAAGCGCAGAAGAGCCTTCCGGAAGAAAACTCTTGCGGGATTGGTCATGAGTATAAAGGCGGTGTAAGCCCTGTAGGCGGGATCCTCCGTGCTGCAGCTTTTTTCGCCCCGCACGAAGCCGGTCATGACCCCCAGTATATCCTCGTCCTTTACGTATTCCTTCGTTACGGTGTTGTCCCCAAGGATCACGTAGTCCTTTGGGCGCACCTCAACTATGCGGTGCAGCACGTAGCGGTCCGGGGGACGGCGGTACAGCACCACATCGCCTTTCTTGCAGCGCCCGGGGCCCTTTTTCCTTACGGTGAAAAGGTCCTTGCCCTGCCTGAGCAGGGGCATCATGCTGACACCGACGTTGGTGTAGGTGAGGCTCCCGTTCTTTTCCAGATATTCTTCAAAGGACTGAGGCTCGTTCATGGTCTTTTATGTGACGCAGCGCGGCTTTAAGGCCGCCTCTGCTTATTCGTCGATGGCTCCGATCTCTCTGAGGGCCGTCAGTGTCTTTTTAAGGTCTGCTTCTATGACCCCCTCCGGGGCGTCAAAGCGCTCTTTAAGGGCGGAGAGGACTGCTTCCTCCGTGGTATCTTCCTTCAGGAGCTCCAGCACGGCGCCCAGGGTTTTGTTGCCTCTGACCACGCCGGAAAAGCCTGCGCTGCCCGTGGGCACCAGTATGTATTCTTCACCTGCCTTGTGGGTCAGGAATTCTTTGTTCAGCTTCATTTTCTGTCCTTTCAGGAGGTGCATCCTCCTGTCCTTTATAGAGAGGCTTTCCCCTGATCATCTATTGCGGGAGCCTGGTCCCGCTCATCGCTTCAAAGGCGGTCTTTGCCGCCGAGATGTCCATGTTGCAGGCCAGTCTCCAGAGGCTCACAGAGGCACCCAGCCTGTCCAGCAGGCCCAGAGTCTTCTGCATGGCCTCCCCGTCCAGAGGCCGGTAGCACTGCTGAAGCAGCATGGGCCAGGCCAGAGTCGGGCTCAGGGGCTCTATATGGTTTTCCGTCCCTCTTTGAAGTATGCATATGGCCTTAAGGGGCACGGAGATATTGCTGCTGAGCCGGTGCTTGCCGTCCCAGGGGGTGCCGTAGATGGTGATGCTTTCGGGGCCTGCACTGCCTGCCTCACCGCTGACATCTGCGCCGCCTATCCTTATTATGGGCTTATCGTCGTTGACCATCACTGCCCGCTCTCCAAGAAGCTCCCGCCAGAGCCTGGCGTGGGTGGACTTTCCTGTGCCGCTGGCTGCGGTAAAAAGATAGCCCCAGCCATCCACCGCAACGCAGGATCCGTGAAACAGCAGTCTGTCCCTTTCGGGCAGCCTTTCCGCGATCTTCCTGTAGACCGCCAGGGTCTCCAGATAGCCGTCTGAGAACTCCCGGATGGGTATGCCGCCCAGGCGGTCCTCCTGCTCCGAGCGCTGCCTCTCAAAGGCTATGTCCTCCGGCTCTGTCTCAACGCAAAGGTCCACAGTCCCATTCCCGGGGTCCTCAAGCCTGTAGTCCCTGCAGAGCCCGTGGACAGCCTCATGGAGGGAAGTCACCTCTATATTCAGCTCCGCCAGTCTGTAAAGCCCTGTCATCACTTATCCAGAACGTATTCCTTGAGTATCATGTTCTTGACCATCATAAACTCCTCGCTGCGGTCCTCCTCCCTTTCGGCCGAGAACAGCAGGCCCTGGGCATATCTTACCGCCACCGCCAGCATTATGTGGCTGGTGGAGGCGAACATCTTTTCCTCCGGCTGATCTGTGCGTATGCTTCCGTCCCTTTTTCCCTTTTCGTAAAGCTCCCGGAACATGTCCTCGAAGCTGCCTATGGCCTGAAGATAGGGCATGAGCTGCTGAGGCGTGGCACCCTCGTGCTGCACGAAGTTGTTGAAGTTCTGGTTAAAGCTCAGAAGATCCTTGTGGTTCTGATAGAGGTCTATGTAAAAGTCCAGGTAAAAATCCAGCTCCTGGGCTGCAGTCATGGAGGAGACATTTTTCTCCGCCTGCAGCTTTTTTATCATGGCTCCGTAGTCATGCCAGCGGCGGGTGGCAACGGCAATGACAAGCGTCAGCTTGGTGTTGAAGTAGCGGTAAAGGGTAGCCACTCCTATGCTGCAGGCCTTTGCCACCTCCTGCATGGAAACGGGCTCAATGCCCTTATCGGAAAAGAGCCTGAAGCTCTCAGCCAGTATGGTCTCCCGTCTGGCGGCCATTTCTATCTCATCTTTTTGTATGTTTCGCAAAGCTTATCCCTCCAAAGCGTTTTGCTTTATGTCTATCATGATAACTATTCTATCTTTATCAGTCCATGCCGTCAATAGAAAAAACCGGACCGCGCTGCGGCGGTCCGGCATGGGTCTGTCATATGTGATGCAGTCCCCGGTCTACTCCTTGACGGTGATGCCCTCCAGGATCTTTTCCTTGGAACGGCGCCTGGGATCGATCTTGATCTGCACTCTGTTAACGATGGCAACCAGCACGGCCTCCATGATGAAGTAGAGGACGGCGACTGCGATCAGTGCGAAGAAGGCAAGATAGGTGCGGCTTCTTACCAGGTCGCCCATCTTGGTCAGGTCCATTACAGCGATGTAGCCCACAACGGAGGTCTCTTTGATGAGGCTCACCACGTTGCTCTTGTAGATGGGCAGGAAGTGCTGTGCGGCCTGGGGCAGCAGGATCTTGAAGAAGCTCTGAAGGTCGCTGTAGCCCATGGCGGTGGCGGCCTCGAACTGGCCCCTTGAGATGGCGCCGAAGCCCACCTTCAGCATGCCGTACATGCCGCAGCCGAAGATGAAGGAGAAGCCGATGATGGAGATCCAGGTTCCGGAGATGTGGGAGCTTCCGAAGATGACAAAGCTCAGTATCATCAGGAATACTACGGTGGGGATGCCCTCGATCAGCCAGTTGATGACACCGGTGATGCCGTTGGCAACCTTGTTTCCGTGGCGGCAGGCCATGTAAGCCGCAAAGCCAAGGACGGTTCCGAAGATGATGGACATAACGGTGATGAACAGGGTCCTTCCCATACCTTCAGCGAAGAGCCTCCAGCGGCTGTCTCTGATGAAGGTCTTGTTGAAGGCATCTGCCTGGCGGGCGAAGAAGCCCAGCTCGCTCTCGTACTCGCCCTCGACCACGAATACCAGGTCGCAGACATAGTACCAGTCGGTGAGGACGGAGTTTTCAGCGCGCTCCTCGTCGACCACGATGTTCATGCCAAAGTCGTACTTGCCTGCGATGGCGCCGGGAGCTATGGAGTCGAACTCCATTGCCCAGAAATCCCACTGGTAGCCATACTTGGCGCAGAAGTTCATCATGAATTCCACATCGTAGCCGGAGAACTCGCCGTTGCTCTCAAAGGAGAAGGGCTCGTAGCCGCCCTCGATGGCGATGATGACGCTGCCGTTCTCGCCGGTGGTGGTGGGGATGTTTTCTATCTTGCAGGTGTTGGGGTTCCAGTTCTTTACCCAGTAGTCGTAGAGCTGGTCCAGCCAGCCGGAGGCCTTGCCCTCGGCGATGAATTCCTCCATCTCCTTATAGAGGCGCTCCTGCTTTTCGTTGTTTCCGATGATGACGGCGAACTGGCTCTCGCCGGCCTTCTCCTCCAGGCGCATAAGCTCGGGATGCTCGTAGCGCTGGGCGTAGAAGCCCACTTCCTCGATCAGATATGCGTCGATCTTGTTGGATTCAAGGGCGGGGATCATGTCGTTGGGCATCTTGTAGTAGGCCCATTCCTCACCTTCGATCTCATCCTTTATCTCGTCCTCGTAGAGAACGCCGGTCTGTACACCGATCTTCTTGTTGTCCAGCTCCTTGATGGTGGTGATGCCGTTCTTGGGGATCATGTCGCCGGAGGCGTATGCAAAGAGGGGCAGGGCGAGAGCTGCTGTGAGCAGCAGGGCCATAAGAACTGCGGCCTTGCGGCGGATATTTGTCATGTCATTGATCTTTCTCATGGCTTAGTCCTCCCATCTCAGGCTTATAGCGGTGTGGTTGTTGTACCACTTGGGGGAATTCTCCAGCACCTCGTCCACCATGGTGGTGGTGGGCTCTGCCAGCATCGCGTTGAACAGGATGTTCTCAGAGGTGGTGGGGTCGTAGTGGGTGCCCTTGTACTTCAGCTCCAGGGTCAGCACGTCGCTCTTTTCGGAGTAGTCGATGCTGGCATAGATGTTGGGCTCCTCGTCGTTGAGGAAGAGGTTGTTCACGCAGATCTCTTCCAGGGCGATCTGGATCTTGGAGGTACGGTCGTTTTCGATGAGCAGCTTCTCTGCGTAGAGCTGAAGCTCGGCGGCCAGGGCCTCGAAGTCGAAGTCTCGGCTCTCGATCCTGTAGGAGAGGGAGCTGAGGCGCTTGATGAAGCGGATGGTCTTTTCCTTCTTCGGGTTTTCGAAGATCTCCTTGGGAGTGCCCTCCTCGTAGATCTCGCCGCCGTCCATGAAGATGACGCGGTTGGATATCTTCTTTGCGAAGTCCATCTCGTGGGTGACTATCATCATGGTGCGGCCGGTCTTGGCTATCATGCGGATGATGGACTGAACTTCTCCTATCATGGAGGGATCCAGCGCGGAGGTGGGCTCGTCGAAGAGTATGATCTCGGGATCCATTGCCAGGGTCCTGGCGATGGCGATACGCTGCTGCTGTCCGCCGGAGAGCTCGTCGGGATAGTTCAGAGCCTTGGCCCAGAGACCTACCTTGTCCAGCAGATCCATGGCCTTGTCGTAGGCCTCCTGGCGGCTTCTGCCCAGCAGGCTGATCTGGGGATTCATGATGTTTTCGATCACGGTCAGGTGGCCGAAGAGATTGAAGGACTGGAATACCATGCCCATCTTCTTGCGGACCTCGTTGAGGTCGCATTTGCCGTCGTTGATCACCTGTCCGTCTACGACGATCTCGCCGGAGGTTGGGGTCTCCAGCATGTTGATGCAGCGGAGCAGGGTGGACTTGCCGGTGCCGGAGGGCCCGATGACGGCGATCACGTCGCCGTTGTTGATGGTCATGCTTACATCCTTTAGGGGAGTGACGTTTTCGTACTCCTTCCGAAGGTGTCTGATTTCGATCATTTTTTAACTACCTCTCTAAATAAATACAAAAAGCCCAGGCATAAAGCTCTGCGCTGCGATTTCTATCTTTATAAACTACCAAGGCTCCGGAGTGCTGATGCAGGTCCTTTGCGGGCTGCGTCGCCGGGCTTCCTCATGCCCGGACAAGCCTTAAAGTATTGAATTTTCCGCATTTTGGAACTATCAACTCCCAGTTGGTACCCCCGGTGCTGTACCGGGAACCTGCGTTTGAAAAGATAAAGCAAGTGCAAGTGTAAGGCCTGGGGGCGTAAAAGTCAATCGCTTTTTGGGATTTGGCGAAAATAGTTCGGAAGGCCTCTGCCGGGAGCTGAAGGCTTTGCGAAGAAAAAAGACTGCCTCCGGCGCAGTCTTTTATTTTATCGCTTATTAGCGATAGACGATCATGCCTTGATATCAAAGGAGATGACCACGGGGCTTGCCGCCGCAGCCCTCAGGGTCAGGGTAGCCTTGCCGGACTCTCCTGTGGTTCTGATATAGGTGCCGCCGGCGCCGCCTCTGAGCTGCATTATCTCCGGTCCTATGATCTCTATGGGGCCTTCAGCCTCCAGCACCACGCTTTCGTTAAGGAAGAAGAGCTGGTTGCCATTCTGGTCCTGCATGGTCACCCGGATGGCCGCGGCGTCATAACTGTTTTCCTCCTTGAGGATGAAGCAGCCGTCCTCGTCCATGGGGGCGCTCACGTCGCAGTCGAGATGGCGGGAGTTGGAGGCGCTCTTTACGACGGTCTCCACCACCTGTCCGTCCTTCACAGCCTCGAATTTGTACTCCTTGTGGCTGTCGCCCCAGCCCTGAACGTACTTGCCGTAGAGCTGGTAGGCGTCCTGATACTTGAGCCCGTAGCGAAGCATCACCTGGCCGGCCTTGGCCATGATCCTGGGCGGAAGCTTGGAGAAGCCGTGGATGGCAGCGTAGTTGAGGATGTCCCTGCAGAGCTCAGCCTCCTTGGGGCTGAAGTCTTCGCCTTCCTCCAGTCGCTTTCCTATGTAGTCGGAGATCATGATGGGGCCGTGGGTCAGCTTTTCGAATTCGCTGTCCTCGGGGGTGTATTCGTGGATCAGAACGCCGTTCTGGTACATGCGCACGCTGTCCGCGTTGCTTACGATATAGGTCTTTCCTATGTTGCTGGCGGGGTGCTCTCCTATGTCCATGGAGGAGCTTACGAAGAGCACGGGGGTCTCATCCTGCAGGGCGCTGTACACGTGGGCTGCGGGCTTGGGATTTCTGTACATGTCCATGACGCCGTGGTAGCAGATGCGGTCTCCGCTGCCGAAGTCGCTGTGGGTGTTGTAGTCGGCGAAGCACCAGCCGAAGCTTCCCGCAATGTCCTCCTGGGCTGCAGCGTCGTTCAGAACGCGGGCGTGGCGAACCAGATGGTCCCTCCTGTGCCATTCGTCGTCGAACATCTTGGTGGGGAACATGTGGCCGTTATACTCGCTTATGAGATAGCCCTTGGACAGGTCCGGGGTGACGTCCTTTCTGGGTGTGACGCCATCGTTGGTGCCGTCGTGGACGAAGTCGTTGTAGGCGTAGACATCCTCCAGCAGGCTGCTCTTTTTAAGGTAGCGGACGCCGCTGGTGGGACGGGTGGGATCCAGCCTGTGGGCAGCTTCGTTGGTGCTGCGGTAGAGGCCGTCGCAGTCCTGTGACTCATTGATGCGGACGCCCCAGAGTATTATTGATGGATGGTTGCGGTACTGGAGCACCATCTCCTCGGTGTTTTTGAGGGCCACCATCTTCCAGTCGTCTCCGCCTATGTGCTGCCAGCCGGGGATCTCGGTGAACACCAGAAGGCCAAGGCGGTCGCAGGCGTCGATGAAGTGCTGGGACTGGGGGTAGTGGGAGGTGCGGACCGCATTTAAGCCCAGCTCCTCCTTAAGGATGCGGGCATCCTCTATCTGTATGTTTTTAGGCATGGCGTAGCCCACGTAGGGGTAGGCCTGATGACGGTCGAGGCCTCTTAGCCTGAGCTTTCTGCCGTTCAGGTAGTAGCCGTCCGAGCGGAACTGGGAGCTGCGGAAGCCTATGGTGTCCGTTCTTTCATCCACCGGCTCGCCGTCCTTGAGGAGCTCGGTCTTAAGGGTATAAAGGGCAGGGCTTTCAACGTCCCAGAGCTGAACGCTCCTGAAGGACTGGCTGAGCCTGAGGGTGTAGCTTGCACCCTCGCCCTTGAAATTGATGGGCTTTTCGATGATGAAGGGATCCGCGGAGCAGCCGATGGCAGGTGTCTTTTCCGGGGCTGCTGCATCCTTTCCCGCTCCCGCGTTCAGGGCTCCGCAGATGCTGCCGCAGTCCTCGAGGAACAGGGTCTGGCGTATGCTCCAGCCATCGCCCTCAAAGCTTCCCGCGATCTTTATCTCGCTCTCCAGCCTGCCGGGGGCATCGGTCAGGATGCCGTCTGCAAGGCCTGCCAGCTTGCCCTTTTCGCCGTAGAACTTTGCCAGGGCCTGCTGGCTTATGGCTGCCTTTGGCATGGCGAAAACGTCAGCGATATATTCGGACTCCTTAACGTCAAGATAGACCTCCCTGTAGAGGCCTCCGTAGCAGAGGTAGTCGATGACGTAGCCGAAGGGGGGCTGGTCCAGGCTCTCTCTGTTGTCCAGCTCTATGGTGAGCAGGTTTTCTCCTCCGAAATCTGCCGCAGGCGCCAGATCCACGGTGAAGGCGGTATAGCCGTTTTTATGCTCTGTCAGCAGCTTTCCGTTCAGGAAGAGCTTTGCGTAATGGCCTGCCGCCTCCACGGTCAGAAGCAGGTGCTTTCCCTGCCATTCGGCGGGGATGTCCAGCTTCCGCTTATAGGTGCAGACCATCTGGTAGTCCTTTTCGTCGAAATAATCGTAGGGGATCTCCTGGTTTGTGTGGGGGAGCCTTACCATCTCGGTCCTTCCCTCGCCATCTGTGAAGATCCAGTCGCTGTTGAGATATATGCGCATGAAAATCCCTCCTGAATATGTTATATGAATTGAATCATCGTCTTAAATCGCCGCACCGGGCTGATGCATTGCTGCCGGGCTGATGCACCTTGCTTCGAATCCCTGGCCAAGGAGCATAAAACCGCTGATCGGCCATGAATGAGAGCTGTCATCAACTGCAATTATACTACACTTTGACACTGATTTAAAAGACCTGTATAATTGCGGGGTAATCGATTTTCGAGGGAGAGATCCGAATGAGTGATACTAAAAAAAGCAATAAACCGGTGATAACACTGGTCCTTATAATCGCGCTGCTGGCGGCTGCTTTCGGCGGCTGGAAATACTGGCAGTACTATACTGCAAAGAAGGCAGACGAGGCGGAATTCCTTGCAAACAGCCTGCGCGTAAAAATGGAGGATGCCCTTAAGGAGGCGGCCCTTCGCACCGGACTGGACCTTAAGACTGCCCCTGATCCTGAGGACAAGAGGGATCGCATGACTTCCGCCGTGATAAGCGATGAAGGCCTTTCCGAGGGCGACAGTTTTTCCTGCCTCCTGACGGATGACAAGGGCACGCCCGTGGTCCGGGTCAGGGTTCCAATGTACAGGCAGAGCAGCTATGACGAGACCTGGAAGATGTTCGGTGAGGCGCAGCTGGAAGGCCTGCTCTCGCAGCGCTTCCTTCTCCAGAATGACATGGAGCTTCTGGTGGACAGGGAGCCGGAGGATGGCATCAGCCCGGAGAGTGCAAAGGAAGAAAGCCCTTCGCCCCTCCCTGCCTGGGACGGTGGACATAGCTTTGCCGGTGATTACGATCTTAAATACTACGATATCCAGGGCCTTTTCAGAGAGGACCAGTGCCTTGTAAGGCTTTCGGACGGCAGCACCTTCAGTTCTTCGCAGGCTGGAGCAGAGCCCGAATGGTTCAGCAGGGATGTGGCATTAGGGGATGCCCTCTACTATCACCCTGCCGTTGACCCGGAGCTGGCAAAGGTCATCCGGGCTTCATTCTCCGAGGCCCTGGTCAGGCGGCTGGACACAGACCGCATAAAGGTAAAGGCCCTGCAGATCCAAGGGCCTGTCATGACGGATTATTATCATATGGGCATGTATGTTGAGGCTGCTCTTGATAATTCCGCCGCTCAGACCAAAGGCCCGGAGGAATACAAGGCTCTGGCGGAGCTGACCCTTGGAGCCGACGGAGTGTGGTACACCGCAGATGAAAAGGACCTGAGCGATGGCTCTGAGCCGCTGCCGGAGTACCTGAACTCAGCTCAGCTCACCGACGAACCCATCTTCGAGATTCCAAAGCCTGCGGCCAAGCAGTCGCCCTATTATATAAGGGTCAACCGCCTGCAGAACTGCGTCACCATCTACGGTCTGGATTCCAACGGCGGCTACAGCGTGCCTGTCAAGGCCATGGTCTGCAGCACCGGAAGGGAGGGCCACGCCACGCCTCTTGGCGATTTCGCGGTCCAGGACTTCAAGGCCAAGTGGTGCTTTATGATCGACGGAAGCTATGGCCAGTACGCCACGGGCTTCAGGTCCGGCGGCTACCTGTTCCATTCCATCTGCTACACCGCCAAGTCCCACGACGCCATGATGGTGGACGAGTACAATCTGCTGGGGAGCTACGCTTCCCTCGGTTGCGTGAGGCTGCAGACGGCGGATGCCAAGTGGATATTCGACAACTGCCCCGTGGGCACCGGGGTCACCGTATATGAAGACGAAGAGCCCGGACCTCTTGGTAA
>JAEEPD010000182.1 GCA_016284575.1 Bacillota bacterium
TAATTCCAATGGCGTTCAGGCGGCGGCTCAGGCCTACTTCAACAAGGACGTGGGTGAGCTTAACCTGATGGAAAGCGCCATGCTGGCAGCCATACCCCAGACCCCCAAAAAGTATTCGCCTCTCAAGAGGGAGAAGCTGGATGCCATCGAGGATCTGGACAGCCTGGACATCGTCTCCAAGGACGACGAATATGTGGTCTATTACAATCCCGACGGTCAGAACCGTCTGCATCTGGTGCTCTATCTGATGCACGAACAGGGCAAGATCGATGACGCCACCTTTGAAGCCACCAGAGAGGATTCCATCAGGCCATATCTGAATCCCGGAACCAATGTGAATACCACCACCGAGACCTCCTACTTTACGGATTACGTGAGGGCTCAGGTGCTGTCTGACCTGCAGAGCATAGGCGGCTACGACTATGACACCGCCTATAAGATGCTCTACAGCGGCGGACTCATCATCAATTCCACCCTGGATCCACAGATCCAGGCCATAATGGACGATGTCTACGCCAACAACGACAACTTCCCTGATGTGGGCACCCTGACAAAGGACAAGCAGGGCAACATCCTGTATCAGAAGAACAACAGGAACGACCCCGACAAGATCCTGCTTTATCTCAAGAGCAAGTACTTCACCGAGGAGGGTGACTTCAAGCTCACCGCTGATGAGTTCAAGTGGATGGACAGCGGAGATCTGTGCATCTACAAGGGCAAAAGGCTCAACTTCTATAGGGTGAGCTCCGGCGGCGAAACCGATCAGCAGATCGAGTTCAAGGGCTACTACGAGATCGAGGACAACATCTTCTACAGCTATACCGGCGGAAGCTGGCTCATAGCGAGCAAATACAAGAGCAGGGACGGAGAGGACAATCTGATCATCTCCAAGGACTATTTCACCGACAAGCCCGAGGCCTTCACAAGGAACAGCGACGGCTCCCTGACTCTCAGTCAGAAGTACTTCACTGTCAAGGAAAGGGTCATCCAGCCCCAGTCGGCCATGACCATCCTCGAGTACGACACCGGCTATCTGCGGGGCATGATAGGCGGCAGGAACATCAGCGGCAAGCTGCTGTACAACCGCGCCACCTCCACCCGTCAGCCCGGCTCCTCCATCAAGCCTCTGGCGGTTTACTCTACGGCTCTTCAGGTTGGCTACGAAAACGGCGGCCCCTTCACGGCGGCCTATCCCATCGACGATGCTCCCATCAAGTACGGCAATGCTCTGTGGCCCTCCAACTGGTACAAGGGCTACAGCGGCGTTAACACCTTAAGGCGTGCGGTGGAGCAGTCCATCAACGCCTGCGCCGTAAACCTGTTCCAGCAGCTGGATCCCTACAGATGCATGATGAATCTGCAGAACATGGGCGTCAGCAGTCTGGTGACCACAGGCAATGTAAACGACATCAACGCTTCTGCTCTGGCTCTGGGCGGCATGACAAGAGGAATCTCGCCCCTTGAGATGACCGGAGCCTACGGCACCTTCGGAAACGACGGTGTTTATACTGAGCCCATCTGCTACACCACCGTTACCAACCGCAGGGGCGACATCATTCTGGACAGGAAGCCCATAACCCACAAGGTTCTGGATGCGCCGGTGGCCCAGCTGATGACCGACATCCTGCATACCACCGTTACCAGAGGTCTGGCCTCCGGCGCCAAACTCAAGGACTCCGAGTCCGCGGGCAAGACCGGTACCACCTCCGAGAAGTACGATATCTGGTTCTGCGGCCTTACTCCCAAGTACTCCGCTGCAGTCTGGATCGGCAACGACGTGAACATCCCGCTGCGTCAGGGCTCCGACAGAGCCGTTGCGGTGTGGAAGAAGGTAATGGATCAGGTAATGTCCCTGGGTGAGCACGAGTATCTTAAGTTCCAGAAGGATCAGGACCAGTTCGTTTCCGCGACGGTCTGCAAGTATTCAGGAAAGAGGGCTACCGAGCTCTGTGCCATGGATCACAGAGAGGGCGTATATGTGAGCGATATCTTCATCAAGGGCACAGTGCCCGGAGATGTGTGCGATGCCCACAAGGTGGTTGAGATCTGCAACGAGTCCGGCTATCTGGCCACTCCGCTCTGCCCCCACACTGTCCAGACCGTGGCAACCGTAAGGCCCGGCGGCATGTCCTGGGACAAGATGATCAACGAATACCGCATCATCAACTACTCCACAGGCGGCAGCGCTGTTTCCAGAAACTATCTGCCGGATGCGGGCTACGATGCTCCCGAGTACTACTGCCCGCTGCACAACCCGGATACCAACGCCTATCCTATCTCCTGGATAGCCGAGGAGGACTATGTGAGTCCCTACAAGGTGGAGATGGAGTTTGACGACGACGGCAACCAGATCGTAAGGGATGAAGAGGGCAATATCATCAAGCTGATAACCCCCGACGGCGAAGAGATAGAGCCTCCTGCGTCCGGTTCTGAGGACGGCGAGGGAGGCGAAGGCCAGACCGGCGGCGAGGGACAAAGCCAGGGCGGCGAAGGCAGCCAGCAGACACCCTCCGGCGGCGGAGAAGGTCAGACCGGCGGTGAAGGCAGTCAGCAGACACCCTCCGGCGGCAGCGAAGGGCAGACCGGCGGTGAAGGCAGCCAGCAGACACCCTCCGGCGGCAGCGAAGGGCAGACCGGCGGCGAAGGCGGCCAGCAGACACCCTCCGGCGGAAGTGAAGGCCAGACCGGCGGCGAAGGCAGTCAGCAGACACCTTCAGGCGGCAGCGAGGGACAGAGCCAGGGTGGCTCCGAAGGCGGCCAAAGCGGTCAGCCGGGGAACAATCCCAACAATGAAAGCACCAATCCCGCCACAGGGGAAACGGTGTACAACTGGTAATATTCATTTGACAGATTATGCAAATTATGGTATCGTCGTATAAACGACGGACCATAGAGCATGAAAAGAAAACTGCTTTGGTTTTGCTATTGCCTGGTTTTCGGCATAGTCTGCGGATATTATATTAAATGTGATATGCGGCAGCTGTGCGCACTTTGCGCGGCTGCCGTTTTTCTGTGCCTTGCAGGGCTTGCTATCAGCTCCTTAAGGAAGCGGCGAGGCTGGAAATGGAAGACCATAAGACCTCCCGGGCTTCTGGGCGGCGGTGACGGTGGAGGAGGCACTCCTAAGGCAGGGGCGGCTATGATCCTGGGGGTTTTGTTTTTTTCCTTCGGCGCTCTTTCCATGCGCTTCATGGAGCTTAAGGAGTTTCGCTCCGCTGCTTTCGACGGCAGGCTTATTAACGGAGAAGGGGTGGTCATAAAATGCGAGAGGAGGGAGGGCTATAGCCTTCTGACTGTTCGGGCGGAGGAGCTTTCTGAAAAGCTGCTCATAAGAT
>JAEEPD010000023.1 GCA_016284575.1 Bacillota bacterium
GTACAATCTGCTGGGGAATTACGCTTCCCTCGGCTGCGTGAGGCTGCAGACGGCGGATGCCAAGTGGATATTCGACAACTGCCCCGTGGGCACCGGGGTCACTGTGTATGAAGACGAAGAGCCCGGACCTCTTGGCAAGCCCGGGAAGATGATAGAGGAAATTACTGAGGAAATGAATAATGGCTGGGATCCCACGGATCCGGCTGAGGTAAACCCCTGGCGGGAGGAGTAGCAGATTCTGCTGAGTGCGGTTCAGGCGGCACGGGAGGCCAGCCAAACAGGCGGAATCGGACAATAAAAAAGCTTCGGAGCGGGTCCGGAGCGGGTGCGCGTTATAAGACTGCAGCCAGTCTGTGTGGTTCTGCGGCTTGAGCCTGCAGCTTTTCTGAGCCTGTTTGGCGGTTTAAATCCGCGGCCGGCTTAAGCGGTTCTGGACTCGTTCGCGAGAGCCAGATCGATGGCCTTGGAGAGCTGGTCGGCGCAGGATGTGGAATTGCCTGCGCAGCGGTTGCCCCTGAGGATCTCTGCGACTTCGGCGGCATCCTTGCCCTGGATCAGCTTGGATATGGCCAGTGAATTGCCAGGGCAGCTCTGCTCCATCACCACATTGTAGATCTTTCCGTCCTCCAGGGCGAAATTGATCCTTGTGGCGCAGCAGCCGGTGGGTCTGTAGCTGTATTCTGTCATGATTTGTTCCTCCTGTATGTCAAGATTTTTTTCGCTGCTATTTTAGCATAACGAAGCACAATGGCAAGTGAAATTTAATTCACAAAGCGGCCTCGCGGCGGGCCCAAAAGGAAAATATATGGAAAGATTCGATGAGCTATACTACGAAAAGCCCTATGTCAGGGAGTTCAGAGCCCGGGTGACGGGCTGCAGGGAGCTGGAGGAAAAGGGCGGCGAAGCTTCAGAGGCTGCTCCCCGCTGGGCCATAGAGCTGGACCGGACAGCCTTTTACCCTGAGGGCGGCGGCCAGCCGGGGGACCGGGGGAGCCTTAAGGTGCTCTCAGGCGCCGAGGACAGGGAAAATCTCTCCGAGGCCATGCCCGGGGCCATGTTCGCCTGCGGCCTTGGAAACATGGAAGCCCACGTGCTGGACACGGTCAAGAAGGGCGATGCGGTGCTTCACATCTGCGACAATCCTCTGCCGGAGGGCCTTGAAATCAAAGGCGTACTGGACTGGCAGCTGAGGAAGGATCACATGGAGGCTCACTCAGGAGAGCACATAGTCTCCGGCCTCATCCATCAGAAATTCGGCCTGGAGAACATAGGCTTTCACATGGGGGATCCCTTCATCACCATAGACTTCAGCGGCCCCATGACCTGGGAGCAGGTGAAGGAAATAGAGACCCTGGCAAACCAGGTGATACGCTCCGACATAGAATTCGAGGAGAGGCTCTACGAGGGCTCCGAGCTGGCGGATGTGGAGTTCAGGAGCAAGAAGGAGCTTGAGGGTATAGTTCGTATAGTCACCGTCCCCGGCGCCGACGTCTGCGCCTGCTGCGGCACCCACGTGGTGCGCACCGGGGAGGTCGGGCTGATCAAGATCGCCAGCCTGCTGAATCGCAAGAAGGGCGCAAGGCTGGAGATGCTGGCAGGGCGCAAGGCCATAGAATACTGGCAGCAGGAGCTGGACCAGGTGACGGAGGTCTGCCGGCTTCTTTCCCTGCAGTCCCACGAGCTGGAGGAGGGCGTAAAGCGCCTGGAGGCTGAGAGGAACGACGTAAGGTATAAGCTCCACGGAGCTGTGATGAAGCTGCTGGAAAAGGAGGCGGAGAGCGTCATTGCCAGAAGGAAGGCCAAGGCTGCCCTCGAAAGCGCCGACGATGCCGAGGACCGGCTGCTGGTCCACTTCGTGGACGATGCGGATATGGAGGAGCTGCGCTTCTTCTGCAACAAGGTCATGGATTCCGGTCTTTTCGATACCTGCGCGGCTCTGTCCGTGGACGCCCCGGATAAGACCAATTACGTGATCATGAGCCACACCAGGGATCTGAAGCCCATGGCAAAGCCCCTGAATATGGAGCTCAACGGACGGGGCGGCGGAAGCAAGGACATGATACAGGGCAGCTACGGAGCCCCGGGCGAAGTGATAGAAGCCGCCCTGGAGGAGGCCTTCAGGTAGCAGACAGAACTGTCCCCAAGGACACACTGAATTGACAAAAACTTCAAATGTGCTTGACAAAATGATATCGCATGCGATATCATTTTGTTTAACGACGGGCTCAGAATCAGTATGTCTGATATTGAAAAATCAATAGAGAAAATGAAAAGACAGCCGCACAGTATAAGGCCGTCAGAGGCGGATCGTGTACTGCGGGCTTATGGTTATGATGCGGTAAGACAAAAGGGCAGTCATAAGCACTATCTGAATCGGAAAACAGGAGACCTGATAACGGTAAAGCAGGAAAGTCCGCTTAAAAAGGTTTACGTTGTCGAGATCCTGCGCCGCATAGGGAGGTAATCATGGATATCAAAGAATACCTGGCGCTTCCGTATACCAGGATCATTCAGGAATTGACGGATGAGAGCGGCCATTATTTTTATGGACGTATTTTGGAGATCGACGGGTGCCAGAGTACAGCTGAGACGCTGGATGAACTGTATCCCAGTCTCAATGAAGCTCTTGAAGGATGCATAGAGCTGCTGCTGCAGGAAGGACGGCCTGTCCCTGTTCCCCTTGCTTTAGAGGAATACTCGGGAAGATTCCTGCTGCGCCTGCCCAAAAGCCTTCATCAGAAACTGACCATTGAAGCCGAGCAGGAGGGGGTCAGCATCAATCAGCTGGCCATATACAAGCTGGCAAGGTAACAGACAGAACCGTCCCAGAGGGCATTGATAACAGCATAAAAAAGCCTGAGGATTCAAGTTCCTCAGGCTTTTGTATTGCTTTTGTTCAGGACTTTATGCTACACCTCTTCCCAGCTGAAGCCGGGGCGGCCGAAGTGGCCGTAGTTGGTGGTGCTGCGGTAGATGGGCTTTCTCAGGTCCAGGCGCCTTATGATCTCCGCAGGGCGGAAATCGTAGTGGTCCCAGGCCCATTTTGCCAGGTCCTCGTCGGACATCTTGCCGGTGCCGTGGCTGTTGGCGTGGATGGAGATGGGTTTTGCGACGCCGATGGCGTAGGCCAGCTGGATCTCCACCCTGTCTGCCAGTCCCGCGGCGACGATGGCCTTGGCAGCCTGTCTTGCTGCATAGGCAGCGGAACGGTCCACCTTCGTGGGGTCCTTGCCGGAGAAAGCTCCGCCGCCATGGCGGGCAGCTCCTCCGTAGGTATCCACGATTATCTTGCGGCCGGTAAGCCCCGTGTCTCCGGCGGGACCGCCGATCACAAAGCGTCCCGTGGGATTTACGAAGAACTTGGTGTCAGCATCCAGCAGCTCGGCAGGAATAAGTCTGAAGATCAGCTTTTCCATGATATCCTTGTGGATCTGCTCCTGGCTCACATCCGGGTCATGCTGGGCGGAAACCACCACCGCATAGATCCTTACGGGCTTGCCGGCCTTGTCGTATTCAACCGTTACCTGGGTCTTGCCGTCCGGTCTCAGATAGGGCAGCTCGCCGCTCTTTCTGAGCTGGGTCAGCCCGGCGGAAAGCTTGTGGGCCAGGCTTATGGGAAGGGGCATCAGCTCCGGAGTCTCAGTGCAGGCGAAGCCGAACATCATTCCCTGGTCCCCGGCGCCCTCCACGTCCACGCCCATGGCAATGTCAGGGCTCTGCCTGTGGACCTTGCCGACGAGCTCGCAGGTGTCGGCGCAAAACCGGTATTC
>JAEEPD010000183.1 GCA_016284575.1 Bacillota bacterium
CTTCTTTTTCTTCAGGGTCTCCAGGGCTTTGGGTTCATAGCCGGGGGCGATGACGCCGTCGGAGACCTCGCGCCTGATGATGCGGGCAGTGGTGACGTCACAGACATCGGAAAGGGCTACCCAGTCGCCGAAGGATGAGAGGCGGTCGGTGCCTCTTGCTCTTGCGTAGGCGCAGGCCAGGGGGCTGTCGTCCAGTCCCTTGATGTCGTCTACGAAGCAGGCCTTCTTAAGCTTGTCGGAAAGCTTGTTCCCTACGGCTGCGGAGGTGGGGCTCACGTGCTTGAAGCTGGCGGCGCAGGCCTTGCCTGTGGCTGCCTTGAGCTCCTTCACCAGCTGCCAGGAGTTGAGGGCGTCCAGGAAATTGATGTAGCCGGGACGGCCGTTGAGGATCTGAAGGGGCAGGTCAGAGCCGTCCTCCATGAAGATGCGGGCAGGCTTCTGATTCGGATTGCATCCGTATTTAAGTTCGAATTCTTGCATTTCGGGCTCCTTTACTTGTTTCTGTTGAAGAGTCTGTTCTCAGCCTTTCCAGTCTCCAGATCCACGAAGCGTACGTAGAGGGAGATGCCGTTGGCTGCGTCGAGGTTGTTCCAGATCTGGGCTGCGAATTCGTCGATGTCGTTAGCGATGGTGACGCGCTCAGGCTCGCCCTGGAAGGTGGGCAGGGGATTGCCGTTCTCCACGTAGGTGTGGATGAAGTGGCCAAGGCCCGGCTTTGCGGGGTAGCTGAAGGTATAGCGCGCGCAGTCGGAGCCCTCGGGGTCTATGCTCTTTAAGATGCTCATCTGATAGCTGAAATTGCCTGCTTCTCTGAGCATCTGGCCCTTGCTGGAGAAGGGTGCGCCCTTGAAGGTGAGCATGCCTGAGATGCGGGGAGTAAGATTTGGAGCGTCGGGCTCAAATCTTCTTACCTCCAGGGACTCGGCGAAGCTCTTGCCGCTGGCAAGACCGTCGTAGATGGTGTCGGTCTGGTCTCCGTTGGTCACGATCAGCTTGTTCTGATACTGCCTGATGGCGGCGTAGATTATGAGGCTGGGGTCCTCCACCTTTGAAGCGTCGAAGGGCTCGGTGAAGACCTCCGGGTCCTTTTCAGAGGCCACGGGGCTCTTCTTTTCCACGAACACGCGGTTGCGGCTGTTGGCGCTGCGGCCCATGATGAAGTATGCGGCTGCGGCCTTTTTTCCGTCAGGCGTGGCGCCGATGATGATGCCCCGGCCCTGGTAGTCCGTCTTTTTAAGAAGCTCGGGGAGCTTGTTGATTTCATAGATATCCATTGCTAAACTCCTTGTATTTAATGCTTTTCAGCTTGTTTACTTTTTCTTTTTTGCTTTGGCTTTGGCCAGCTCTTTGCAGCAGAGCTCGGTGGCTCTGGGAAGCAGCTTCCATTCGGCCTGCTTCATGATGCGCAGCTGGAGCTTTTCCGGGGTGTCGTTCCTGAAGACTCTTACGGCTTTCTGGAGTATGATCTCGCCGCCGTCGGGGATCTCGTTGACGAAGTGCACGGTGGCGCCGGAGACCTTCACGCCCTTGGCAAGAGCTGCCTCGTGGACCTTGAGTCCGTAGAAGCCTTCTCCGCAGAAGCTGGGAATGAGGGAGGGGTGGATGTTTATCATCCTGCGCTCGTAATGCTTTACGAAGTCCTCGCTGAGTATGGCAAGAAAGCCCGCGAGCACGATGAATTCAATGCCTGCGGCATCGAGCTGTCGTATCATTTCCTCTTCGTAGGCTTCGTGGTCCGTGAAGCCCTTCTTTGTGATGGCGACTGCCGGGATGCCCGCCTTTTTAGCTCTTTCCAGGGCATAGGCGTCGGGCACGTTTGAGAGCACCAGGGCCAGCTCGCCGTGGGGTATCTTTCCTGCGGCCTGGGCGTCGATTATAGCCTGCAGATTGGTGCCGCCGCCGCTGACCATGACGGCATATTTGATTTTTTCAGACATGATAAAACTCCCGAATTACAACGAAAGCCGGCCCCGGGCAATCAGACTCCGGACCGGCTCATTTTCGCTAAACTATCTGTATCTTTTCTTCGGATTCGATGATCTCTCCGATGATGTAGGCGTCCTCGCCGTTCATCTGAAGGATCTGAAGAGCCTTTTCTGCCTGGTCAGCGGGAACCACGATGCTCATGCCCACGCCCATGTTGTAGGTGTTGAACATGTCGCGCTCGGAGATGCCGCCGGCCTCCTGGATCAGCCTGAAGATGGGCAGGATGCGCACTGCGCTCTTCTGTATCCTGGCGCCCAGGCCGTCGGGAATGCTTCTTGGGATGTTCTCGTAGAAGCCGCCGCCGGTGATGTGGGAGATGCCCTTCACCTGGACCTCCTCCAGCAGAGCCAGAACAGGCTTTACATAGATTTTGGTGGGGGTGAGAAGGGTCTCGCCCAGGGACTTTCCGCCCAGAGCCTCCACAGGGCTCTTAAGATCCGCATTCTCGATGTCGAAAACCTTGCGGACCAGGGAGAATCCGTTGGAGTGAACGCCGGAGGAGGGCAGGGCGATAATAACGTCGCCGGCCTTCATGGTCTTGTTGTCGATGATCTTCTTTCTGTCCACCACGCCAGTGGAGTAGCCTGCGAGGTCGTACTCGTCCTCGGGATAGAAGCCCGGCATCTCGGCAGTCTCGCCGCCGATGAGAGCAGCTCCGGACTGAACGCAGCCCTCGGCCACGCCCTTTACGATGTCCGCGATGCGCTCGGGGTAGTTCTTTCCGCAGGCGATGTAGTCCAGGAAGAACAGGGGCTTTGCGCCCACGCAGATGATATCGTTGACGCACATGGCAACGCAGTCGATGCCCACGGTGTCGTGCTTGTCCATAAGGAAGGCGATCTTGAGCTTTGTGCCTACGCCGTCGGTGCCGGATACCAGCACGGGACGCTCCATTCCTGTGACGTCCAGTTCAAACAGTCCGCCGAAGCCGCCGATATCGGAGCATACTCCGGGGGTCATGGTCCTTGCGATGTGAGCCTTCATCAGCTCCACTGCCTTGTAGCCTGCGGTGATGTCCACGCCTGCTGCAGCGTAAGCTTCGGATCTGGAATTTGTATTCATGTTCATTTTCCTCTGTATTAAACGCGCTAAAAGCCCCGGTTATCCAGGGGCTTTAATTTTATCATAAGGGGACCTTATCTTCAAGTGCGGGAGCCGTAAAATCAGGGCTGATGCCCTTCATTTCAGTTCTCGTCTGTTTCGTTTTCGCGGCCGCTCCAGCAGTAGGTGCAGAGCTCGCATTCGGGCAGGCCGATGGCCTTTATAACGCCCTCAAGGCTCTGGTATTCCAGGGATGTGAAGCCCATCATCTTGCAGATGGCGTCCTTCAGCTTTTTGCCTCTTTCAGTGCTGCCGTCGCTGTACTCGTCGATGTGCTTTACGCCTTCCTCGCCCTCGAGATCCATGATCACCCGGCGGGCTATCAGCTCCATGTCGCTCTTGGCCCTGCTGAAGTTCAGGTACTTGCACTTGAACATGATGGGCGGGCAGGCGGAGCGGATGTGGACTGATTTGGCACCGTTGTTGTAGAGGAACTCGACGGTCTCTCTGAGCTGGGTGCCGCGGACTATGGAGTCATCCACAAAGAGCAGGTTCTTGTCCTCTATGAGCTCGTGCACAGGCAGCTGCTTCATCTTGGCTATGCGGTCTCTTTCCTTCTGGTTTGGAGGCGTGAAGCTCCTGGACCAGGTGGGTGTGTACTTGATGAAGGCTCTTGCGAAGGGCTTGTGGCTCTCGTTGGCATAGCCTATGGCGTGGGGCGTGCCGCTGTCGGGAACGCCGCCCACATAGTCGATGTCCTGGGCTACGCCGTTCTTTACGTCAGTTTTTGCCATGATGGCGCCGTTGCGGTAGCGCATGGTCTCCACGTTGACACCCTCGTAGGTGGAGGTGGGATAACCGTAGTAGCTCCAGAGGAAGGCGCAGATGCGCTTCTTCTTGCCGGGCTCCACCAGGCGGGTCACTCCCTCGGGGCTGATGTCGACAACCTCGCCGGGGCCAAGCTCCTGGTAGTACTCGTAGCCCAGCTTTTCGGCTGCGAAGTCCTCCATGGTAACGGCAAAGCCGTCCTCGCCCTTGCAGATGATTACGGGGAGTATGCCGTAGCGGTCTCTGGCGGCTATGATGTGGCCGTCATCCCGCAGTATCAGAATGCTTGCGGTGCCTTCAATGGCCTGATGGGCGAATTTGATGCCCTCCGCAAAGCTGTCCTTTTCGTTGATGAGGGATGCGAGAAGCTCCGTGGAATTGACCTTGCCGCCGGTCATTACGTCAAAATAGCCGATGCCGGTGGAAAGATACTTGTCTATGAGCTCCTTGGCATTGTTTATGAGGCCTGTCATGCAGATGGCATAGGTGGCAAAGCTTGCGCGAACCAGCAGGGGCTGGGGGTCGGTATCGCTTATGCAGCCTATGGCCGAGGTGGCCTTCATATCGTTGAAAACATGGGTAAATTTAGCCCTGAAGGGATTGTCGGAAATGTTGTGGATCTCCCTCTGCAGACCTATCTCCGGATCGTAGGCCGCCATGCCTGCCAGCTTGGTGCCAAGATGCGAATGATAGTCAACACCGAAGAAAACATCTCCGAGGCAGTCTCTTTTGGAGCTGACTCCGAAAAATCCTCCCATGTGGACCTCCTGTTCTTGGGTTGGTTAGTGAAATGGTAAAATACGGCCGGGAAGGTGTACCCAGCCCGGCCGGAATGTTTTATGTGTTTTAATTACTTTGCGAAGAACAGCTTGGAGAGCTCCAGGGGCTGGATGTACTCGCCGTCCTTGTA
>JAEEPD010000184.1 GCA_016284575.1 Bacillota bacterium
AAGGGACAGCAAGGACCAGGCCCAGCAGGAGCTGGAAGCCCTTCAGAACAAGGAGGACGCCCTCCGGGAGGAGCTTAAACAGGTCGAAAGCGACGAATATATAATCGAGCAGGCCAGGTCGGTGCTTCGGATGATATTTAACGGGGAGATACTTTACGTTTTCCGTGGCAGCAAGGACGATCCTCAGGTCCAGACGCCTCCGGATGGAGCAAAACCCTAGTGAGGACGGCGGAAATGACAGAAAAATCATCATCCGGAAAGCTGAAGCTGCGGGAAGCAGTGATCGTAGAGGGCCGTGACGATGTGGCTGCTGTTGAAAGAGCCATCGATGCCCTGATAATACCAACTCACGGCTTTGGCATAACGCAGGAAACTCTTGATATTATAGGGAAAGCCTATCATAATCAGGGAATAGTGATATTTACGGACCCGGACAGGGCAGGAGAGAACATAAGGCGCAGACTCACGGAGCTTTTCCCCTGGGCGAAGCAGGCCTTTCTTCCCAGGGAGCAGGCTGTAAAGTCTGGCGACATAGGCATAGAAAATGCTGCTCCTGAGGACATCAGGGAGGCGCTGCTTTTAGCAAAGGGCCCTGCGGCCAGCGGCTGCTGCTTCGGCGGTATGGGCGGACGTCTGGGCGATGAAGCTTCATCAGAGCTTCCGGCTTCCACGCCTCTTACCATGGAGGATATGGACAGACTGGGGCTTGCGGGCGGAACCGGCGCCATGGAGCGCAGAGCGGCAGTCGGCCGCGTTCTGGGCATAGGAACAGGCAATGCCAAGGCTATGCTGAAAAAGATAAACGGCTTTGGGATCTCCCGAGAAGAGCGGGAGGAAGCCGCAAGGCAGACAGAGTAAAGGGCGGAGCGGTCGCGCAAAGCATAAGTCAGATACAATGAGTAAAAACCACAGGAATAACAATTCGAATCAGATAGGCGGCTACAGGGCAAAAAAGTCTCTGGGGCAGAATTTTCTTGTGGATGAAAGCGTCATCACGGATATAGCGGATGCTGCAGGCATAGATGAAAACACCCTTGCCATCGAGATAGGCCCCGGAATGGGAGCCCTTACGGAGGAGCTGGTGAAAAGAGCCGGCAGGGTGGTGGCCATAGAGCTGGACCAGGAGCTGATCCCCATACTCAGGGCGAAGTTCTTCAGCAGTCCCAATCTGGAAATAATAAACGAAGATGTGCTGCAGGTGGATATGGCTTCTCTGATAGCCTCCAGGGCCTCAGAAATGCCCCTCCCGCAGCCGAAAGTATGCATACTGGGGAATTTACCCTACTATATAACAACGCCCATAATCATGGGCCTGCTGGAGGCCCATCTTCCTGCGGACAGCATCACGGTGATGGTGCAGAAGGAGGTGGCGGACCGCATGGCCTCGGGTCCCGGGGGCAGGGACTACGGCGTGCTGAGCCTGTCAGTCGCCTACTACTCCCGCTGCGAATTCGTGCGGGATGTAGGCCCCGAGGGCTTCAGGCCCCAGCCAAAGGTGGATTCTGCGGTGGTAAAGCTCAGCCTTCTTAAGGAACCCCCTGTGGCAGTCCGCTCAAAGGATCTGCTCTTTAAGACCATCAAGGCGGGCTTTGGTCAGAGGCGCAAGACCCTGGCCAACTCACTGGAGGGAGGAGGTCTTCCCAGAGATTCCATCTCTACGGCGCTGAGGGCGGCGGAAATAGACCCAAAAAGAAGGGCGGAGACCCTGAGCCTGGAGGAATTTGCAAGGCTCTCGGACGCGCTCATGGACGCAGGGGCGGTCTAAGCCCCGGCCGCAGACAGGCGGCATCACCAAGTAACGATAATTCTGGGCCGTTCGGCCTTTTAGGAGGAAATCATGTTAGATATCAGATTTGTCAGGAATAACCCCGACATAGTAAAAGAAAACATTAAAAAGAAGTTCCAGGATGAAAAGCTGCCCCTGGTGGACGAGATAATCGCCATGGACGAGGAGGTCCGTGCGGCCAAGACCCGCGGCGATGAGCTCAGAGCCAGCAGAAACAGCCTCTCCAAGCAGATCGGCGGCCTCATGAAGGAGGGCCGGAAGGCTGAAGCCGAGGAGGTCAAGAAGCAGGTAGCCGAGATGGCAGACGAGCTGGCGGCACTGGAGGAGAAGGAAGAAAAGCTGGGTGAGGAGATAAAGACCCGCATGATGGTCATACCCCAGATCATCGATCCTTCCGTACCCATCGGCCCCGACGACAGCCACAACGTGGAGATCGAAAAGTTCGGCGAGCCCGTGGTCCCCGAGTGGGAGGTCCCCTACCATGTGGACATCATGGAGAGCTTCAACGGCATAGATCTGGACAGCGCCCGCCGCACCTCCGGCAACGGCTTCTATTATCTTAAGGGCGACATCGCAAGGCTCCACAGCTCCATTCTGTCCTACGCCAGAGACTTTATGATCAACCGCGGCTTTGAATATTACATCCCGCCCTACATGATCCACGGCGATGTGGTGAAGGGCGTCATGAGCTTCGCGGAGATGGAGAACATGATGTATAAGATCGAGGGCGAGGACCTGTACCTGATCGGTACCTCCGAGCACTCCATGATAGGCAAGTTCATCGGCCAGCTGCTGGACAAGTCCGAGCTGCCCCAGACCCTCACCAGCTTCAGCCCCTGCTTCCGCAAGGAGGTCGGTGCCCACGGCATAGAGGAGCGCGGCGTGTACCGCATCCACCAGTTCGAAAAGCAGGAGATGGTGGTGGTCTGCGAGCCCGAGGATTCCCCCATGTGGTTCGATAAGCTCTGGCAGAACACCGTGGACTTCTTCAGGACCCTGGACATCCCCGTAAGGACCCTGGAGTGCTGCTCCGGAGACCTGGCAGATCTTAAGGTCAAGTCCCTGGATGTGGAGGCCTGGAGCCCCAGACAGCAGAAGTACTTCGAGGTTGGCAGCTGCTCCAACCTGGGCGACGCTCAGGCAAGGCGCCTTGGCATCCGCGTCAAGGACAAGGAGAAGGGCAACTATATCCCCCACACCCTGAACAACACCTGCGTGGCGCCTCCGAGAATGCTCATCGCCTTCCTGGAAAACAACCTTAAGGCCGACGGCAGCGTCTCCATTCCTGTTGCTCTCAGACCCTACATGGGCGGCCAGGAAAAGCTGGTTCCGAAGAAATAAGGCATCATCGCCTATCGGCGATAAACGATAAAACAAAAGATCCCCTTGGGCTCAGTCCTGAAGGGGATCTTTCTGTTAAATAAGATAAATGTATTTTAAGGATGCTGCAGTTATTCTGCCTTCTGCCTGTTCATCCTGTCCATTGCAAGGCAGAGCAGTATGCAGACGGCCATCATCAGAGCAAGTGAAATGAATACGATGTGAAAATTCCCGGTATTGTCGTAGATGATGCCTACCATGGGCGAGCAAACCAGGCCGGCGACGCTGCCTATGGCAGTAAGCAGTCCCTGGTATTTTCTTGTGCCTTCATAGCCCAGTGCAGCCATGCACATGCGGTTGGCTGACATGTTGGTCAGGCCGTAGATCATGCCGTAGCACAGAGTGCCGATGCAGATGACGGCGGTGTACTGGGGCAGGAAAAGGAAGAGCAGCATGGCGGCACCCACACCCAGCTCGCAGACCGAGGTGGCCTTCCAGGTGCCAATGCGGTCGCAGAGGGCGCCGTAGATGAGCTTGGCGGCTATGCTTCCGAACATCAGAAGCGATGCCATGGAGGCGCCGAAGGCCTCGCTGTAGCCCTCGCTCTGGGCAAAAATGCTCAGATATGATACGAAAAGGTTTGCCACCCGGGAGGATGCCACAAGCAGCACCAGTATCACCAGGGCAGCGAAGGAAGCCTTCGCCGGACTGATCTCAGAGCCGGAGCCGGCTGTCTTTCCTGAGGCCGGCCTTTTGAATTCACCCTCGGGCACAGGCCTTCTGAAAAGAAAATAGAAGGAGGGCAGGGTGAAGCAGGCTGAGATCAGGATGAGTATCAGTATGCCCTTCTGAAAGGAGAAGGTCCTGCAAAGGAAGGAGGACAGCGGGTTTGAGATCATTCCTCCAAGACCTGTAAAGGCAGCGGAAATGCCTATGGCGGTGCTGGTCCTGTAATGTATCCACTGGTTCAGCATATAGGGGGTGATGATGCTTATGGTAGAGACCGACAGCCCTATAAGGAAGCGGGCGATAAAAAACAGCGGCGTTTCGGCAAAGAAGCCAAGCATAAGGAAGCCTGCCACTCCTGCAAAGTACATGCCCTCGAAATAGAGCTTCTTGCCCTTCTGGGGCAGCTTGTAGATCACAGGGCCCAGCAGGGCGGAGCCCAGTATGGTGGCAGCGTAGCCGAAGCTGGTGTAAAGGGAGATGCGGGTCATGGGGAAATTGTATATGGCTCTGACTGAAGCCAGCACCGAGGTCTGGCTGTTGAACAGGAAGCCGCCCAGCCCCATATAGTAAAGGCAGACCCCAAGCAGGACCAGCTTCTGGTCCTTTGAATACTCTTTTATAAACATTATTGTCCTCCGAGCGGGTAAAAATATCGTTCAACCATTTATTTTACTACATTCAGCCCCTTGTGAACAGCAGACCCACGAAGATGTTGCCTATATCTAAAACAGATAGCAAAGTACAAAATAATCTATTTTTAATATGAAAAATACTTGCTACAATAATAGTAGCTGTTTGTAATTTTTTAATCGTATCTGGAGGAAAAAATGGCTGAAAAGAAGACGCTACAGTTCGACTTCAACCCGAACTACTGCAAGTCCTGCGGTATTTGCTACGGGCTGTGTCCAAAGCAGGTTCTCGGTCCTGACGAAGAGGGAAGACCTCAGGTCGTCAACAGAGAGGCTTGCATTCTCTGCAAAATGTGCGAGCTCAGATGCCCGGACTTTGCAATTCGTGTGAAGGGAGTTTAATACCATGGCTGAATACAAGATTATGACAGGCAATGAAGCCCTTACACATGGCGCTATCGCTGCAGGAATGAGATTCTTTGCAGGATACCCCATCACCCCCGCTACTGAGATCGCTGAGCTCTCCTCAGAGCTTCTGCCCAAGGTAGACGGAACCTATATGCAGATGGAAGACGAGCTTGCCGCAGCAGCTGCCATTCTTGGCGCATCCGCTGCAGGAAAGAAAGCTATGACTGCCACCTCCGGTCCCGGATTTACCCTTATGCATGAAAACGTTGGCTACGGCATGGCTACCGAAATTCCCTGCGTAGTAGTAGACGTTATGCGTCAGGGCCCCTGCCAGGGCGTTGCTACTCTGCCCGCACAGGGCGATTTTATGGCTGTTAAGTGGGCCGCCCACGGCGATCACCCCGTAATTGCCATCGCTCCCAGCTCCGTAGCAGAGACCTACACCGAGATCATCAGAGCATTCAATCTCTCCGAAAAATACCGTACACCCGTATTCTTCGTAAGCGATGCTACTCTGGCTCACATGAGCGAAAAGATCCGCATTCCCGACGCATCCGAGCTCGAGATCGTTGAAAGACCTCAGCCCACCTGCGATCCTGACGAATATCTGCCCTTCAACATGGAAGACAACGGCATCGTACCCATGGCCAACTTCGGCTCCGGCTACAGATGGTTCGCTTCCGGACTTATCCACGACGACACCGGTTTCCCCGTAAAGACCGGCAACACCGTGGCAATTGAAGGCGCTTCCCGCCACCTGCTTGGAAAGATCGAAGACAACATCGAAGACATCCAGAAGTGGGAAGAGTACAAGTGCGATGACGCTGAGATCCTCATTCTCTCCGTCGGCCTCGTATCCCGCTCCGTAAAGACTGCTATCGACGCTGCCAGAGAAGAAGGCATCAAGGTCGGTCTCTTCAGACCCATCACCCTGTGGCCCTTCCCCGGAAAGAGATTCGCAGAGCTCACCGCTAAGGCAAAGACCGTTATGACCTGCGAAATGAACCTGGGACAGCTCTCCGAGATCGCTGCTCAGTACACCGACAGAGATCAGAAGATCGTAGCCATCACCCAGAGCGACGGTACCGTTATCCAGGCAAAGAAGATCCTCAACGCTATCAAGGAGGCTAAGTAAAATGTCCGAGCAGCACGTATATGATAAATATTTCAGAGCTGACAAGCTCAAGACCATGTGGTGCCCCGGCTGCGGCAACGGCATCGTGCTCCAGTCCCTGGTAAGGGCTCTGGAGGAGACCGGAACACCCCTTGAAAAGACCGTAGTTATCAGCGGTATCGGCTGCTCCAGCCGCGCTGTCAACTATCTGAACACCTGCGCACTGCACACCAACCACGGCCGTGCTATCGCATTTGCAACTGGCGTTAAGATGGCTAACCCCGATCTTAAGGTTGTAGTTATCACCGGCGACGGCGACTGCACCTCCATCGGCGGCAACCACTTCATCCACGCCTGCAGAAGAAACATAGACATCACCGTAGTCTGCATCAACAACAATAACTACGGCATGACCGGCGGTCAGTATTCTCCGACCACCCCGACCGGTGCTATGACCAAGACCACAGTTTACGGAAACATCGATACTCCGTTCGACATCTGCGATCTGGCCGGCGCAGCAGGCGCTACCTATGTGGCAAGAAGCCTTACCTACAATCCTGTTCATCTTAAGAACACCCTCAAGAAGGCTCTGGATCACAAGGGACTTTCCGTGGTAGACGCCATGAGCGACTGCCCCTCCCTGTTCGGAAGACTGAACAGACTGGGCGATGCCCCCACCATGATGAAGCGCTGGGCTGAGATCGCAGTTCCTCTGGCAAAGGCTAAGACCATGACTGAGGAAGAGCTGGCTGGCAAGGTAGTTTACGGCGAATTCACCGACAGAAAAGACAGACCCGAATATACCGAGAATTATGCAGCGCTGAGACTTAAGGCGCAGGGAGGCAAGTAATGGCTAAGAATCATTATGAATTACGCTTCAGCGGTACCGGCGGACAGGGCATGATGCTCATGGGCGATGTTCTGGCTCAGGCAGCTGGTATCAGCGGCGGCAAGGAGATCGTTCTTCTGAAGTCCTACGGCCCCGAAGCAAGAGGCGGCGCCTGCAGATCCGAGCTTATCACCGACGAGGATGCCATCGGCTATCCCGCACTGGTAGAGCCCGACTTCGTTCTGGCTATGAGCCAGCTGGCCTGCGACAGCTACACCGGCGACATGAACAAGGAAAACGGCATCCTGCTGGTTGACAGCGACCTGGTACCCAATGTACCCGCAGACGTTAAGCACGTTTACAGAATGCGCATAACCGAGATCGCCAAGGAAGTTACCGGCAGACCCATCACCGCTAACGTAGTAGCACTGGGCGCCATCAGCGTTCTGGTTCCCGGCTTCACACCGGAAGGCGTTAAGGCTGCAGTTCTCGGCAAGCTTGCTCCCAAGCTCCACGAGATGAACATCAAGGCATTCGATGCCGGCGTTGCAGCAGCAGAGGCTCTTAAGTAAAGAGTTTTCGCCAAAGGCGACATAAAAGGCTAAATAAAACGCATATAGATACAGCAGGACGAAAAATTTCCTGCTGTATTTTATTATAATTATATTTTCTATCACGAAAACAGAAAATTATCACTAAATACGATAATAAAGTCCTTGACATTTCAATATAAATATATAAACTATCTATGGACTTGAAAATAGAAGGGAGAGTTATCGTGAATATTGATTTTTATCGCAACTATATCGAGATCGTCGAAAGAGGAACCCTGTCCGCAGCAGCCAGATCCCTGCATGTAGCTCAGTCTGCTCTCAGCAACCAGCTTAAGCAGTTCGAAGAGGACTACAAGACCACGCTGTTCATCAGGACCTCCCGTCAGATGGAGCCCACGGATGCGGGCCGCATCCTGTACAAGAAGGCGAAGGAGATAGTTGCGCTGGTAGATGCTTCTCACAAGGAGATCGACGCTTATGTGGAGGGTTCCCAGGGCGTGCTCAGACTGGGCACCACTCAGGCCTATCCCGATGTGTTCATGACAGAGCTGCTGTCCGCCTTCCAGAAGGAGCATCCCCAGATCCGCTACGAGTTCCACGAAGAAAGCTCCCATGAAGTAATAGAACTGCTGCGCGCAGGCGTCATCGAGATCGGTGTCACCAGACACACCGGCATGCTGCCTCCCTTCCTGGATGTGCAGTGCGCCCTCACCGAGAACGTGTGCCTCTACTGCAACAACAACAACCCCTGGTTCTCCAAGGACAAGGAGACCATCAACATGAAGGAGCTGGACGGCGTCACCCTGGCCATCTCCCGCGGCATCAACGATCTTGTGGCAGACCTGAGCCAGAGAGAGAACATCACCCCGCGTATCATGAGCATCTCCACCTCCAGAAGCAACCCCATGATGTGGGCAAAGCAGAATGTGGCCTGCGCCATAATCAGGACCGGCGAGGCTGAGGCACTGTCCGATGATGACTGCTTCTGCAGACCTCTGGTGAGCGACGACAGCGTTGCCGAGAGCGAGCTCAGATCCCAGAGGACCTTCATAGCGGTGAAGGAGGCAGTGCTCTCCACCGCAGCACAGAAATTCATCGATTTCTCCAAGCAATTCATTGCCAACAGATAACTGAAACAAAAGACAAGAGCCCGGACAGCTATAAACTCCGGGCTTGTTTTTGAATTTGTGATAAATATGAACGAAGATCACATAACTGCGGATGCAGGAACAGAACTGAAAAGCTGGCTTATGGGCGCCCGGGATCAGAGCATTTTCAGGGCTCTTTTTGACCTGGCGGCCTATATCCTTGCCTTCACAGCCTTTTTCTCCCTGGACCGCAACTTCCGAGCCTTTTTCAGCGAGCTGGGCGGCTTTTCCCAGGGGGAGATGGCACCGGACAAGTTCAGCATACTCTGGGCTGTAGGTCTTACGGCGGCTGGCTTTGTTCTGCCTCTGGCGCTCAGAAGGCTCTGGTGGCTTATCACGATCCTGACCGCAGAAGCCGGCTACATAGTCTCCATCTGCCTTTACAGGCTCACGGGCACCATGTTCTCCTTTGCGGCGGTGGCCTATGCGGAGGACGGAGCCAGGTTCTTCAGCCTGAAATATCTTAACATGAAGCCGGAGGAATGGGCGGCGGCGGCCTTTTCCCTTGCCCTGATGCTGCTGGCAATAGCGCTGACAGGAAAAAGTCTCAGTCGCAGGGCAGAGCTTGCAAGGTCTCTGGCCTGTCTCCTGCTGGTAATTCTGATAGGGGTAAGGATAGACCTGCTCCACCGGCAGATATACAAGGGCCATACCACCCAGAGCATCACCTGGGCAGCCCACGCCTCCGCGGAGAGGGGCTACAGAGACGCTTATTCGGACCTGGACAAGATAAACGATGCGGTCATGGCCAACGGTCTCTACCAGTACCTGTTCCGCAGCGGCATGCAGGCCATTCACCCGGATGAATGGACTCTCCCCGCAGTCCACGCGGAGCTGGACGAATATTACAACAGCGTTGAGAAGGAGAGCGACAGCCCCTACAAGGGCCTTCTGAAGGGCCAGAACCTGATAATGATAATGCTGGAGTCCTGCGACAGCTGGTTCGTGACTCCTGAATACATGCCTAATATTTACAGCCTTATGCAGGAGAGCAAGTCCTTCAGCAATTTCTATGCGCCCCTCTTTATTCCTGCGGCCACCTTCAATACAGAGTTTACCGCCAACACGGGCCTTCTGGCGCCCACCGGCGGCATAGCCAATGAGGCATACACCGAAACCTACTTCCCCTTTGCCCTGGCCAGGCTTTTCAGGGAAAAGGACTATACGGTCAATTCCTATCACGGCGCCGATGGTGCCATCTACAACAGGGCCAATATCCATAAGGCCTTTGGATACAGCGAGTACAGGGACCTCTACGCCATAGGGATGTCCGAGAATTTCAGGCGGGACAGCCTTCTGAACAACGGCTACTGGCGCTTTGCCAATGGCGATGAGCAGCCCTTCTTCAGCTTTATCATCACCTATTCCGGCCACGGGCCCTATAACGAGGAGCATGCCTCTGTGTCGGAGCCCCATCTGGAAGCGGCGGAGAAGGCCATCGACTGGGACCAGGTCCCCTATGAGACCGAGGCCCAGAAGGATGAGTTCCTCCATGCGGTGGCGCAGCTGATGGAGACCGATGCCTTTATCGGCGGGCTTCTTCAGCGCATGGAGTCCGACGGAAGGGCAGAGGATACGACGCTTGTGATCTTCGCTGACCACTACTGCAAATACATTACGGATACGGATTTTGAGATGCGCCTTAAGCACACGGATAACCGGGACCTGCTGACCAGAGTGCCCTTCATGATCTGGTCTAAGAGACTGGAGGCTGAGGAGATAGCGACGGCTGTAAGCACGGCGGACATCGCCCCCACCCTTGTGAGCCTTTTCGACCTTGATGCAGAGGCCCGCTGGTATGTGGGAAATGACATGTTTTCCTCCGCTGCGGGGCTGGCGGTGCTTGGCGAGGGCCACTGGACCGACGGCAGCGTGTATTTTGACGGAAACAGCTACTGGGACGTTAGCGATTATCTTCCATATGCAGGGCTTAAGGAGCAGGGGAAGGACTACTTGTTTAAGCTTAAACCCCTGAGCGCAGAGGCTTCGGACTCCGCCCGGGAGAAGACCGCTGAGGCCTCCCGCCGCATTGATATAGCCTGGAAGACCTTCAGAAGCGACTATTTTAAATATCTGAGGGATAAATGATACATCACCGGAGGTTGATAAGGCCTCCGGTTTTTTCATGCAAAAAATTTTGCGAAAGACTATTGACAAATGTATCGGCAGGCGATATATTATAGACACGATATATCGAGAGGCGATACAACGAGACGCGATAGAAAGGAGGACGAAATATGACAGAAAACTTAGTCCTTACGGAAGCGACCTATTATATACTTCTTGCCCTTTACAGTCCCCAGCACGGCTACGGGATAATGCAGGAGGCGGAGGCCTTGTCTAAGGGCAGGGTAAGGCTTGCGGCAGGTACGCTGTACGGGGCGCTGAACGCCATGGTGGACAAGCGCTGGATAGTGCAGCTGCCGGTGGAGGCAGGAAGCAGGAAAAAGAATTATCAGATAACCGAGCTGGGCCTTCAGGTCCTCAGAGGGGAGCTGGAGCGGCTCAGAGAGCTGGTGGAAAACGGCGACAGGGTTTTAGGAGGTAACGGAGATGGCAAACAGGATGACAATTCGTAAGTGGTTCTGGGTTTGGGACTACGAAAAGGAAGAAAGATGGCTCAATGAGATGGCGGAAAGCGGCTGGGCACTGGTGGGTGTGGGCTTTGCCACATATCACTTCGAGCAGTGCGAGCCCGGAGAATACATCATTCGCCTGGAGATGCACGATCCCGACAGCTCCTACCTTTCCTTCATGGAGGAGACCGGAGCGGAATACATCGGCAGGTTCATGAAGTGGATATTTTTCAGGAGAAAGAGCGAGCTTGGCGCCTTCGATCTCTTCTCCGATCTGGACTCAAAGCTGAACCACCTCAAGAGCATACACCGCATGGTTCTCATGTTCGGCGCGGCGAACCTGTGCATAGGCGTGGGCAATTCCCTGAATGCCACAAGGGTGGGCTGGCTGAACCTTCTGGTCTGCGCACTGCTGATGTACGGCGCCGGAGTCATGAAGGGCAAGATCGACTACCTGGAGGGAGAAAGGATGCTCAGGGAATAAGCGGACTATAGGAACACACATAAAAACGACAGATCGGCTGGAGCCGGGCTGTCGTTTTTTTCTAGTCTGGTGCGAGCTATGCTTATCTTCCGGAGGCCGCAGAATGCAGCGGAGTTATCCGAAGTTTTTCCCTCAGAGCGTCCTGGAGGGTCTGGGAAAAATTGATGTTATTTTCCAGCGCCAGGGCATTAAGCCAGGCCGGAAGGGTGACCGTACGGGTCACGGATCTATTGACATTTGCCATTCTTATGCTTGGCATGAAAACCTCCACAAGCACAGCCCTTTCGTTACTGTCAAGCGCGATCTCGTTTAACCTGCTTGGCTCGGGAATGGGTTCTCCATCCTCCTCAAGGCCGAAGATAGTGACCCCAAGCAGCTCCTTTGCAGAGCTGAGGGCGTCGGCGTCGTCTGTTCCGGAGCTGGCAACGCCAAGGTCCGGGAAGACAACAGAGATCTCTTCCCCCGGAGCATAGCCGAAGACCGCAGGAAAATAGTATTTATCCTTCATTTTGATTCCTCCTCACCTGAACAGAAGACCGGACTGTTTTTCGATGCTGTCCAGCGTCTTCCTTGGGATATCCCTGCAGGGATCCTTTACAGTAGTTCTGCCCTTTTTAGTCGGGTGCTTGAACTGGTGATGGCTGCCGTGGACAGCGACCTCATACCAGCCATCTGCCAGCAAAGCGCGGATCACCTCTTTTGACGAATAAGAACGCATATTAGCTCCTTACTATAATAACAAATATTTTAATAAATATCAATAGCAAATATAATTATATTTGCTAAATGGGCCGATTTGGAATATTATAGCAGCAGGGAGTTAAAATGTAAATATAAATTATTGATGTAAATTATCGGCTTCGAATCCCCTAAGCTCATGATTCACAGGTGAACAGAAAAGACCGCCCTTACGGACGGTCTTTTGTACTATGGTGGACCTTAGGGGATTTCGTATTTCTGCTAGGATTTAAACTATTATGATTCAATTGGTTTGATTCTAGATGGGACAGTCTTCTCATTTGGATTATTGAGATAATACGCAAGTATTTCCATTCTGTTTTTTACTCTAGGTAAAGAATGCCCACCTTTGGTGATTAAAGCTATTAGTCGCATTTCTTCTATAACTTCAGAAGAGTACCCATTATATGCTGTTTCAACAACATTAGCTTTTGCGGAGAAGAAAACGGATAGTTTATCATCAATTCTTTTTAATTCTATAAGTTTTGCCTCTGTATATGTACTAAAGTCTACAAGATCAAAACTGCAAAGCAATAGTAAATATTTTAGAAAGCGTTTTCTGGTATTTGTTATAATAGGCTTGTCAACTTTAGAAATAATGTTAATTTGTTCGACAAGCTTTCTTACCTGATTTAGCCCAGTGGTTGGAGTATCTGCGATAGCAGCATATGCCTGTATTGTTTTATCAGTCGTTCCAAAAGAGATTTTTTCATCAAGTAGTCCTATTGTGCCGTAAAATATTTTTTCAAACTCCGCGCGATTATCTTCAAATCCAATAACACTAAGAAACTTGGTCTTAGACTCTATCTTTTCAAGTATCTCTTCAAGGTTGGTGGCAGGCATAGAGTTTATAATTTCGCCGGCTCTAAGGCGTTCTTGGTTTTGTAAAAATCTGAAATACTCACGAACTTGAGAATCGCTCGAATTTGCAATATAAGTCATGGCCATGTTATAAGAGTTTAAATTCCCCTTAATAACCTCTGGCAAATCAGAATACTTCAGTGAAGGATTTCCTTTGTTTGATAGTTTTTTTACCAGTCTTTTGACGTTATCATCCTCCACCCCTGCTATCTCATAGTACTCTTGAATAACTTTTATTATTCTCTTTGACCATTCACTCTTAATTGTGTACTTGTTCGTCATAAAATCACGAATGGTCGTTAATCTTTGCTGTCCATCAACTACTTCTGATTTAGCACCTTTTTTATTCTGATCTTTTAACACCCTTATGCTGATATTTCCAGTTGGGTATTGTTTAATAAGACTATAAATCAGTTTATCTTTAAAGTCATCTTTCCAAACATAACCACGCTGATATTCTGGTTGTAAGTCTAACCCTCCAAAATTAACAGTGTTGATTTGATTCAAAACTGAAGCTATTGGTATTGATGCATTTGAAAAACTCATTTGATCTGCCATATTCAACCCATCCTTTCAAATAGTTAAGATTCTATCGATATTGTATCATCAAATTGATAAAAGTCAATAGATTCTATTAGAATCTATTGACTTTTATTGGGGCGCTTCAATTTGAATATGTTAAATGTTTCTAATTAAATGCGCCTTTTCTTTAACATTGTGTGTTTGTATGTTATAATTCTTCCAAAATGGCGTCGAACACAGTTCGAAAAATTCATAGAGAACAGTATATCTAATCAGTTTGAAAAGGGTAGGCTGGATGAACTACTATAACCTATTACAAAGAGGGTTCAATGGTTTATATACCAGGATTGCTT
>JAEEPD010000024.1 GCA_016284575.1 Bacillota bacterium
AATAACCTTCTGTCTTCTTCTGAATCGGATAAGCAAGCTTTCTGAGACCCCATACGTCTGTAGCGGACACTTCGCCGGCTTCTGCGATGATATTCTTTACGTTCTCAACCGCAGCTTCCTTCTTGTCATCCTCCAGAGCAGGATCGATGATAACCATCAGCTCGTACTTATTCATTTCTTCACCTCCCTATGGTCTTGATTGGCCGGATCTCTCTTCCGGCAGAGAGCATTGTTTAAGACGAATGCAAAGGGTATTATACCCATGCACCGGGTAAATTGCAAGCAAAAAATATATTGAAATTTGAACATTTTCAGGGCCTCCGTCAGCCCGGCTCCTCCCCGGCGGCCGCAGGGGGAATATACGACAATATTTCTGAAAAAAACAAAGATTTGTATCCACTGCCGCTCCGTTTTTGATATAATCTAGAAGTTGTTATATCACATATCAAAGGACACCATATATTGTTATGAAAACAGGTTTTGATGCGGAAAAATACCTCGAGGAACAGTCGAAATACATACTCGAGAGGATAGGAAACGACCAGGAGACCAGGCTCTACCTGGAATTCGGAGGAAAGCTTGTCCAGGACAAGCACGCGGCGAGAGTCCTTCCGGGCTTTGACGAGAATGCCAAGATAAAACTGCTGGCAAGGATGAAGGAGCACGCGGAGATAATCATCCCCGTATATGCGGGAGATATAATCGCAAGCAAGACCCGTCAGGACTTCGGCATCACCTACGACCTGGAAGTGCTCAGGCTCATAGACATGTTCAGAAGCTATGACCTTTCGGTCAACTCCGTTGTCATAACGAGGTACGAAGACAATCCTGCTGTCAACAACTTCATTAACAAGCTCGAAAGACGCGGCATCAAGACTTACAAGCATTACTTCACCAAAGGCTATCCGACCAACGTAGATCTCATAGTATCCGAAGAAGGTTACGGCGCGAATCCGTATATAGAAGTAACAAAGCCCCTCGTGGTCGTCAACGGCCCGGGCCCCGGGTCCGGAAAACTGGCTACCTGCCTTTCACAGCTCTATCACGAATACAAAAGAGGCAAAACAGCAAGATATGCCAAATTCGAAACCTTCCCCGTATGGAACCTGCCCTTAAAGCACCCGGTCAATATAGCTTACGAGGCAGCCACCGTGGACCTTAAGGACGTAAACATGATCGACAACTTCCACCTGGAAGCTTACGGAACGCCGGCGGTCAACTACAACAGGGACCTGGAGACCTTCCCGGTGCTTCGCAGGATACTGGAAAAGATCTCCGGCACGGAGAGCGAGTACAAGTCCCCCACGGATATGGGCGTAAACCGCGTAGGTTTTTGCATAACGGACGACGAGGTCTGCCGCGAAGCGTCCAAGCAGGAGATAATCCGCCGCTACCTGATCGCCTGCGTCGATTATAAGAAGGGCAACATAGACGGCGAATGCATGCGCCGCGCAAAGCTTCTCATGGACGAAGTGGGAGCGGTGCCGACGGACCGCCCCGTGGTGCAGCCGGCTCTGGATTACGCGGAATTTAAACGCAGTTTAGATCCTGTCCGCTACGAAAACGTGATCGCCATGGCAATAGAGCTTCCGGACGGAAGGATAATAACCGGACGCAGCTCCAAGAGGATGGTAGCCGGCGCGGCAATGCTTCTTAACGCAGTCAAGGCTCTCTGCGGCATCCCGGACAAGATGCAGCTTATCTCCACGGAAGTCCTGGAGACCATACAGCACCTTAAGACGGACATACTGCACAGACCCAAGGCCACACTTAATATGGAAGAGATACTGTCCGCTCTGACCATCTCCGCATCCATCAATCCCATGGCAAAAATGGCCGTGGACAAGCTGCCGGAGCTGGCGGGCTGCAAGGCTCACTGCACCGCTATTCTCAGCGATTCTGACACCCAGATCTTCCACGATCTGAGGATAGATGCCACCTGCGAGCCGGAATTCTCCTCTAACAGCCTTTACATAGGGTAAATAACGGCGGAGACCCGCCGGAAACATAAAAACAGGCCGCATAAGGGGTACGGCCTGCAAGTTCAGGGAGGGATTCAGATGAAAAAGATCTTAGCTTTACTGCTCAGCCTGACACTGGTTTTAGGCTGCGCAAGTACAGCCTTTGCGTCCCAGACGACAGCAGCCCAGGGAAAACGTTCCCTGAAGACCACCACGCTGACAGAAAGCGACAGGGTCAACAGCTGCAGCGCCATAAGGATAAGCCTCAGCGTGCCCAACTATCTGGGCAAGATCAAGGCGAACATCACCACCACGGAGTTCTCAGGGGAAACTGACGTGCTGGTGATCTACGTGCCCAACGACAAGTGGGACGGCAACTGCTATTACAACGGCGTTGTGGGCACCATAAAGCAAGGCCTTGCCAATATCACCGCAGGCTCCGGCAGCCTGGTCTCCTGGAAGGATATCTACAGCTACAATTTCCTTCCCATGGAGGGCGGCTTTTATTACGTGGATATCAACAGCCTGCAGATGAGCTTTCTGGATGGGCCGGGCCTTTACACAGGCCTTTCGACCTTCAGCTACACCCTGAACGGCAAGTCCGACATGTCCGCCGCGGGCTATCCCTTCATTCTGCTGCTTAACGACGATACCGTAAATTATTACCTGACCTACGGCAAGCTGGATTCCTATGCCAGCTACGACTGGCCGGAGCTGGCAAAGCTGCTGGCCGAGCCCGAGCCCGAGCAGAAGGGCAGTCTTGCCAATTTCAGAAATATACGGAATTACTACACGGGCACCTTCAACGACATCGAGCTGAACGGCAGCTACTGGTACGACGAGTATGTTATAAACTGCTACAGACTGGGGCTTCTTGAGGGCAACAAATTCAACTTCTTCCCAAGAAGCAGCTTCACCCTCGCCCAGGCCATAACTGCAGCCGCCAGAATACACAATATCTACTACGGCGGCAGCGGCAAATTCAACGAGGGCCCGGTCTGGTACAATGTCTACGTCCACTATGCCCAGAGCAACGGGATCATAACCGCTTCCGATTTCGGGGCTGACACCCTTGGCTCCAAGGTCTACGAAAGGGCTGCCACCAGAGGCGAGATGGCCTACATACTGGCCAATGCCCTGCCGGATTCTGCGCTGAAGGGCGTGAACACCATAAGGCGCATACCTGATGTCAACTCCAATACGGCTTACAGCGTGCAGATATTCAAGCTCTACAGGGCAGGCATCCTGGATGGCTACACAGCCCAGCATTACTTCAGGCCGTCGAATAATATCAACCGGTCGGAGGCTGCGGCCATTATAAGCAGGCTGGTGAACTCCGGGAGCAGGATAAGATTCTCCATCTATTAAAAGAATCAATCGATTTATCCAAAAGCCTTATTTAATAAGCAGTTTTACATAATATATCTAAAACTTGTTGATGAATTCGGCTTATTTATTTGATATATTAATCATGAACTTAATCGCGGTCAAAAATGATTAATTCGCAAGGCTCTGAACCTACGACAAGAAGAGCCCAAAAAGAAAATTCAGCCCGAGGCATAACGCCCCGGGCTTTGTCTTTGAATGAATAAAGCAGCGGGCCCTGCTGCCAGAAGCCCGCTGCTTGTTATTTATATCAGATTCTTTGAATACTGGCTGTAGAGCCTGTCCAGAAGGTTGAGCTTGTCCTTAAGGCGCAGCATCAGATCCGATGCCATATCGTACTCCTCGTTTTCGATAGCCAGCTGCATATTGGTTATCAGGGAATTGCTCTTATCGCTGTCCTTTGCGATCTCCCTGCGCAGCCTGTCTATCTCCTCCCAGCGGCGGGAATCCAGCTCGTTGGGCTCAAAGCCGTCGCTTTCCCTCAGGAAGCCCGGATTTCCGTGGAGTTTCTTGCTGCTTCTTACCGAATCTCTGGCATCCGCTGCCATGCGGTCGTGGAGCTCATTGGTCCAGATCTCAAGGGCTGCCTCGTGGAAGGACAGCAGGTCGTGCTCCTCCATAACGCCGCCCGCACAGAGCATTTTTGTCTTTTCCGGGAAGAGCTCAAAGGCCTTGAGATTCTCCCAGGCTGTGGCGGGAGCATGTCCGAAGAGCTTTTCTCTCTGCTCTGCGCTGTAGTCAGTGAAGATATTGTTCTCCACTCTGTACTGCCTGTTCTTCTCCAGATAGAAATCCTCTTCGCCGTAGGCCTTGGAAATGCTGGCCTCCAGCTCCTTGCCTGTCTTTTCCGCCTCCAGAGCAGCCTTTATGCCGTCCATCATACCCATTATTGCCGCCGCGACAACAAAATAGGTATTGCTCTTGGGGTTGGGGGAACGCATCTCAAAGTGAGTGGCCGCCGGGCTGGAAAGGCTCCTTATAAGGCCCACCAGTACGGTCCTGTTTCTTGAGAGGGTGTTCACATCCTTTCCCAGGCTGGTGACGATGGAGATAGGCGCCTCGTAGCCGGGCTTAAGGCGGTTCATATCGTCTGTGGTGCAGTTTGCTATGGGGTTGATGACCTCGTAATTCTTAAGAAGGCCCATCAATGCGCCGAAGCCTATGGGGCTCATGAAATTCGTATCGGGATCCTTGGGCGAGAAGATATTCACCTTCCTGCCATTCTTCAGCACCGCTACAGCGCCCAGATGGGTGTGCTTTCCGCTTCCTGCGGCACCCTCAACGGGTTTTGCAGCAAAGGTCACAGCCAGACCGTGCTTTCTGAACATATCCTTCACCAGATAGCGGATCTGAGCGTCGCTGTCGGCAGCCTTCATGGGGGTGCTGTACTTCCAGTCGATCTCCAGCTGCTCCATAATGTGATCGAAGCCGCCGCCCTGCACCAGCTGGGCCTTTACGCCTCCGACCTCCTTGTGACCCATCTCCACCTCAAAGCCGTAGCGGTCCAGCAGCAGTATGCAGTCCTCAAGGGCGCTGCGGACAGGTCCAAGAGTGCGCTTCCAGTACTGCTCCTTCATCTCCTGAGAGGTGTGGAGCTGCTCCTTGTTTGCTATATCGTGGGGCGTGCTTACGTAAAACTCCAGCTCTGTGGCTGCGGTCAGCTCAAAGTCCTCGATCTCCTCTGCGCTGTCAATGAGAAGCTCATCGAATACATAAGGGTGCTTCTTCATGAGATCCATCATCTGGCTCTTGAAGTACTCCTCTGCGTTTTTAAGTATGATCCTGGACCCCACCCAGTGGGTGTCGTTGTGGACCAGGAAGGACGGGATCCTCAGAGACCCCACAGGAAGGCCTGTTTCATCGTCCGTCAGCTCCATGTTGTAGTCCACATACCAGGGCACGCTGACGTCGGGGATAATGTCCACCTTGGCGTTGGAAAGATCCGCGATGCCGGGCAGCATAACAGAAGATCCATCGGTCTGGACGCCCTTCCTGAGGAAGCCCTCCACATCTGACATCATCTGTGCCACGGGGATCTTTTCGTCCGTGGCGTGACCGAACATGTCCAGCGCCGCCAGAGAAACAAATCTGATCTGGGGCTGCTGAGCCAGTATCTCCCTCAATGCTTTTTCGCTGTGTTTTTCAGGCGGAATGGTAAAAATCATTTTTTCGTACATGACTTTTGGGCCCTTAGCCCCTCCTTTCTCTGTTTAAAAAGTTGTAAAAGATAGTGCAAATATATAGTAGCTTTATGTCGATTTCCACAAAATATCCGAAAATTCGCCCTGTCTTTGGAACAGGGCGAATAAAACGTTCAGCAAAGCTCAAACATTGCCTGCGCCAATTTGCGCAGCCCTTCGGTTTTAGTCGATTGCTGCGGGGCTGGTCTCAATAGCCGCATCGCTGGGAGCCTCCTCCGGTTCCGGCGATGGAAGCAGTGCGTTGAGCTTTTCCAAAAGCTCCGTAAGCTGGGTTATGAGGCCCTTTACGTCGTCTGTGCTCAGCTCCTGACTGCCCTGACCCTCCTGGCTGCCGCCCTGAGAGCCCTGCTGAGAGGGATCTGCGCCCTGACCGCCCTGGCTGGGCATATCAAGATCCAGCTTTCCGCTCTTTATATCCTCGACCATCTGCTTGCCCGTGACCACAGGATAGGCGGTCTTCAGCGGGTCTCCGGCTCCGCTTCCGAACAGAACGTCTAAGCATTCCGCCAGCGTGGGCTCGTAGGCTACCTTGTCGCCGTAGAACATTACGACCCTCTTTACCTCGGGCAGGCTGGTGGAGGTGGCGGTCAGGTAGACCGGCTCCACATAGAGCAGGGAATCCTCCACGGGGATGACAAACAGGTTGCCTCTCAGATAGCTGGAGCCTGAGTTGTTCCAGAGAGCGAATTCCTTGGAGATCTCCGCATCCTGGTTTATCTGGGCCTCTATCTGCATGGGTCCGTAGATGGTCCTGTCCTTAGGCATCCTGTAGAGCACCAGCTGGCCGTAATTGTCGCCGTCCTGGCGGGCCATCAGAATACCTGTCATATTGGACTTGCCGTTGGGAGTGTAGGGGATGGCGCTCACAAACTCGCCTTCGCTTTCTCCGGGCAGCTTCATTATGAAGTAGTTGGGGGTCATCTGCTTGGTGGCCTGACCATAGCTTTCATTGGAAATGGACCACTGGTCCTCGCTCTGATAGAACACCGCCACATCGGTCATGTGATATTTGGTGAACACATAGGCCTGGATGTTGAACAGATTGTTGGGGTACTGCAGATGTGCCTTGAGGAACTGGGGCATCTCGTCCAGCTTCTTGAACAGGCTTGGATAGATCTTGGCAAGGGTGCGGACCAGGGGATCCTCCTCATCGCAGATGTAGAAATTCGTATCGCCGTTGTAGGCATCCACCACGATCTTCACGGAATTTCTGATGTAGTTCACATTGGTGGAGGCGCTGTAGGGCTCAGAGTAGGGATAGTAGGCGCTCTGGGTGAAGGCGTCGATTATCCAGTAGACCTTGCCGTCCTCGACCACCACGTAGGGGTCGTCGTTTATGGACAGGAAGGGAGCGATCTTCTTGACGCGGTTTACGATGTTGCGGTTGATGAGTATCCTGGAGTCTCCGTTGATATTGGTGGAGATGAGGATCTTGAGGGTCCGCTCCTTTATGGCGAAGAGTATGCGGTTGAGCATATTCAGCTTTATGCCGCCGGTGCCCTGATACTGGCAGTACTGATTGGACTCGCCGCTGGGGAAGTCGAATTCGGGCTCGCCGGTGTTGGTGATGACATAGTCGTTTGTGGACTCGCCATAATAAATTTCAGGCCGCTGAATGACTATTTCCGGCACATCAGACACAGGGGGAATGCTTCCGATGAGCATCTCCGGCTGGCCGCTGCTGGTGATCCTGTCCACTCTGGAAAGGGTTATGCCGTAGCCGTGGGTGTACTTCAGATGGCGGATAAGCCAGGAGTCCTCGTACTGCTGATTGATCTCTCTTGCGGAAAGGAAGACCTGGGTGTACTCACCGTTGATGTAGTAGCGGTCCACGTCCACATCGTTGAACTGATAATAGGAACGGATGGACTGGGTCTGGTTGTAGAACTGGTTGGTGGGCTCGAAGTCGTTGATGCGGATGTTGGAGAAGGTCTCCATGTTGTCCAGCACGTCCAGGCGGTCGATGTCGCCCTTTACAGCGTAATCCTCCACCTTAATGTTCTGCAGGTTATATGCCAGTCTGGTGTACTGTATGTTGTTGTTTATGTACTTGCTCTCTTTGTTGAGCTCATCCGGGGCCACGATGTAGCTCTGGACGGCGCCCGCAATGCCCGTGCCCGCCAGGGAAACGATTATCATCAGCACCGGGAAGATGAGTCCCAGCTTGATGCTCTTCTTCCTGATGGCAATGGCCATGCAGACCGCTGCTGCAAGAGAGAAGATTATCATTGCCCGGTAGACATTCAGGGTGACATTGATGTCGGTGAAGCCTGCGCCGTAGGCTGTTCCTGTGCCTCCGTAGAGCAGGTTGAACTGGCTGAGATAGAAGTTTGCCGCGATGCTCAGGAAGAACAGAATAGCAAGGAATATTATCTCTCTGCCCGCCACGTTCAGAAGGGCCCTGCCCTTGGTGCGGAACTCGTTGGGATCCCGTCTGGGACCGCTCTGGCGGTTCTTTGCCATGAATTCAGACAGGATATCGTCTATACCGCTGTAGGTCTTTGGACCCTGTCCATTCTGTCCGCTCTGCTCATTCTCGGCTGCGGCTCTGGCCTCCTCGGCGTTCCTGAAGACCTCTGCCTCCGCCTCAGCCTCCTCAGCGGCAGCTGAGCTTCCTTCAGATCTGGCAAAGCCAAGGAGCAGCACGTAGAACAGGCCTATCATTATCGCCAGTGCCACGATTATTATGGTAGCACCGCTGGCCAGCCCTCTTAAAAAGTCCAGCTTGAAGATATAGAAACTGACGTCCTTGTGGAACAGAGGATCCGCCACGTTGAAATCCGTGGAATTGATGAACTGCAGGATCTGGAACCACAGATCGCTTACGATCATAACCGTAAGCAGCAGAGAGAAGGTGGCCGACAGCACTATGCTGATGATCCTCACCCGCTTTTTTACGCTTTTGTCGCCAAGAACCAGCTGGTTCTTCTTAAGGAAGCCGCTTTTCAGCGCATTCAGCAGCGCCACTGCAAGCAGCGTGACCCCAAGGAAGATGGGCAAGCCCAGCTCCAGCTTGGTGAAAAGCTCCTTCAGGAAGACCTCGGTGTAGCCCACCTCTCTGAACCAGATGAAGTCGGTGATGAAGTCTCCCAGGGCCAGAATGCTCAGGATCACCAGCAAAGCGATGATGAATACGGTCCTGATTATTCTGTTTACGTTCTTTTTCTTTGGTTTTTTTACTGTTTCGGCCATGGCTGGCCCTCCTTTCGGAGTATTGAGTATATAAAGCTATTTGAAACTCTTGTAATTGACGATCTTGTATTCGTCGCCCACCTTTTCCAGGTCGTAGATCCAGTTGAAATTGGCGGTGCTTACGTTCTGACCGTCCTTAAGGGAGATCAGCTCCTTTACGAAGATGTACACGCCGTTTCCGTAATCGCGGATCTCGCCCAACTGCAGCTCCTCGAAGGTCTCCTCCACCTCGCCCTTTCTGGTGTAGCTTGCGGCGCTTCTGTAAGCCGCGCGGTCAGCCTTAAGGTAGCTGAGAACGGTTTCGTCAGCCTTGTTTACGTAATCCACCCAGCTGCTGTTGTAGCCTATCATGGTCCTGTAAACAGCCTCCTTGACCGCCAGATCCTCCACCGGGGTGCTGTCCGCAAGTCCCTCTATCTCGGTCTCGGTGGCATCGCTGTAGACCAGCTCCGGATTGCGCCATACGGATTTGATGTTCTTGTTGACGGAAGCTGCCAGCGCAGGGAAGTCCATGCCGTCCTGGATGTCCACCACCTCCGGCTCCTGACCTGTCTTCTGCTTTACAAGGCCGATGAGCTTGTCTATCTGCTTCTTCAGCGCTGAATAGGCGCTGGAGCCTGCATCCACAAAGGCCTGCTCTATCTGGTTTGCGGTCTCGGTGGCAGGGCTGTCGGGGATGAAGAAGCGCATGCCTATGACGGTGCCCTCTCCTATGCCAAGCAGCAGTATAAGCACTGCGAAGAACTTCAGCAGCGGATGCCTGTGTCTGGGTTCATATTCGAATTCATCCTGCTCCATATCCTTGGGAAGGTCTGAGCTGTCGAATTCCCTGGTGGAACGCTTTGTTTCCTGAGGCTCTGCGCTCTGGGTCTGCTCGCCGTCCTTTGCGGCATTCACCAGCTTTGCGCTCTCCTCGTCTGTGCTGTCGAGGCCCTTGGTTTTCGTATCCTTAGATACATTCTGAGAATCCCTCTGCTCCTTTGCAGCATCCTGCTTGGCAAAGTAGCTTTCTCTGGCCCTCTGCATCTCCTCCAGCTTCTTTCTGCGCTCGGAGCGGTATTTGGCCTCGGCCTCCTCGGCGGCCTTCATCTCGGCGATCTTTGTCTCCACGGTCTGCTTGCGGAAGGCGTCGCTGCCCATGGCAGAGCTGACCTCGGCGAACACAGCCTTTTCTGCGGGGATGACGTTAGGATTATCTGAAGGCTTTTCCGCCTCTACGGGCTGAGCCTCGGACTTTTCCGCAGCCTGAGACTTCTGATCCTGCTTGCTGTAGATCTGAGTCTTCTCGTCTGGCTTTTCCAGGGCCTTGTCGCCGAAGATATCCTCCAGACCGCTGGCTGCTGCTGCAGCTGCTGCAGTTGCTATGGGCTCTATCTGAGTCTTGACTGCGGGCTGAACTGCCTCCTCCACGCCCTCAAGGGCATTCATGCGGCGGATGCGTTCATATTCCTGATTTAGGAGCTGCTGGAACTCCTCGTTCTTTCTTGTAAATGTGAAGAATTTCTCCGGGCGCTTTTCCTCTCCCTCCTTGATGGGAGCGTTGTGGAAGCCGTACATATTGACGGGATCTGTGATGAGCTCCTCCACGCTTTCCGGAGCCTTGGTCTCTTCTGCGGGCTGCAGGCTTTCTTCTGCAGGGCGTGCAGCCTCTGCCTCTGCGGCTTTCTTTGCCTCTTCTGCAGCGGTCCTCGCCTCATCCTCGGCCTTGCGGGCAGCCTCTTCTGCGGCAGCTCTTTCGGCTTCCTCAGCGGCAAGCCTGGCTTCTTCCGCTGCCTTTCTTGCTGCTTCCTCTTCAGCGGCCTTTTCGGCCTCTTCTGCTGCGATTCTTGCCTCTTCCTCAGCCTTGCGGGCGGCTTCCTCTGCAGCCTGGTATTCCTCAGCGGCAAGTCTGGCCTCTTCCGCAGCCTTTTCTGCCTCCTCGGCTGCTATGCGTGCCTCTTCTTCCGCCTCCTCCAGCGGGCTTAAGGGTCTGTGGGGCTCTTCGGACTTCCCTGAAGCCTCCTGAGCAAGTCTTGTGGCTT
>JAEEPD010000185.1 GCA_016284575.1 Bacillota bacterium
CGAAAGCCTCACCTTCGGCATCTACGAGCGCTACGACTGCCGCGACTGGGCCTGGTACGTTTACGAAAAGCTTCAGGCTGCAGTGCTCGGAGCTGACGGACGCTTCGAAAAGCCGGGGCTGTACCTTTATGGCATTTCAATGGGGGCTTCAACAGTGCTTATGGCCAGCAGCCTTAAGCTGCCTCCCAATACCAGAGGAATAGTGGCAGACTGCCCGTATTCGTCTCCGTCGGAGATAATCAAAAAGGTGGCAACCGATATGAATATCCCGGGTGAGGCAGCAGTGCCCATCGCAAAAGCCGGAGCAAAGCTAAGAGCCGGCTTCGATCTGGAGGAGACGACGGCTGCTGCGGAGGTAGCTAAGACCGATCTGCCAATACTGATAGTCCACGGGGATGATGACCGTTTCGTCCCCTGCGAGATGAGCGAAGAGATAGCGAAGGCTGCTAAAAACTGCCGCAGGGAAGTCTTCCCCGGCGCCGGTCACGGCATCTGCTACCGGGTGGACCGGGACCGCTATGTGAAATTAATTAAAGAATTTACTGAAGAGACGATACACGGCGGGGCGCAGAGCCTGGAAAGGAGCAGCTAAATGGAAAAAGCACAGTATCAGGAGCTTCTGAAAATACTCAGGTCCGAGCTTAAGCCGGCTCTCGGATGCACCGGACCCATAGGAGTCTGCTACAGCGCTGCCCAGGCCTACGATGCAGTAAGGGGCGGTAAAATCGAAAGGATAGTGGCAAAGCTTGACTGGGGCTTCGGCACCAAGATAGACGATGTGGCCTTCCCCGGAACCCAGATGCTGGGAGCCGAGATGGCCATCGCCATGGGCGCTGTCTGCGGAGATCCTTCTCTTGGACTTGAGCTGCTTCGCAATGTCACCCCGGAAAAGGAGCTTGAAGCCAGGAAAGTGGCAGAACTGGTGGAGCTTCAGCCTGACTGGAATGCAGACAAGCTGGGCTTCAGCGCGGATGTGACCGTATACACAGACATAGGAGTTGGCCGTGCGGTGGTGCTGGAAAGAAGCGACGGTCTGGTCCTGAAGGAAAGGGACGGCAAGGTGCTGGAGAAGTACGAAGCAGATCCCAGTGCCCAGGAGGCCAAGTCTCCAATGCTGAAGTACAGCGTAAGGGAGCTGTTCGAATTTGCGGAGCAGGCGGAGGCAGAGGATCTTGAGATCATAAAAACTGCCATCGCCTACAACATGCTGCTGGCTGAGACAACAATAAAGAAAAATCTTGGCGCCGGCATAGGAGCGGCGCTGTTCAATCAGGCGGACGCAGGCAGGATCACCCGGGCCAAGGCTTATGCTGCAGCCGGCTGTGAAGCGCGCATGTCGGGCATCAATTCCCCGGCTATGTCCTGCGGCAACAAGGGCAATGTGGGCATAGCCGCGTCTCTGCCTCTTGCGAGCCTGGCAAAGGATCTGGAGCTTCCTGAGGACAGACTGCTCAGAGTCATAGCATGCAGCTATCTGACCGCCATCGCCATGATACACCGCATCGGCAAGTCTCCCGCAGTATGCGCCTGCGAGATCGCAGCCTGTCTGGGCGTTGCTTCCGGCGCTGTGCTGCTTCAGGGCGGAACGGCGGAGCAGGCAGACAATGCCATACAGATGGTCATCCCCAGCATGTTCGGGGTGGTCTGCGACGGAGCCAAGCTTGCCTGCGCGCTGCGCATTTCCTCCGGCACCGGTGTGGCTCTGGAGGCTGCGGACCTGGCACTGGCAGGGGTAAGGATAGCCAGCAATCAGGGCGTTCTCGGACATAACGCAGACGAATCCATTGATCTTATTGGCCACTCCGCGCTGTTTGGCATGGTGGACAGCGACCGCGAGCTGGGCAGACAGCTCTATGCAAAGCGTAAGATCTTCCCGCTGGAAAGCTTCGAGGACAGACAGAAGCACTAAGCGATGCTGGCACCGGCATGTGAAAACAAGTTCAATACCGATCGGCAAAGGAAAATACGAATGGATATCGTTATAAAAAAGATGGAAAGCGACGATGAGATCAAAGGGAAGGCGTTCGTGCACTGGAGATCATGGCAGGAAGCATATTCCGGCCTCGTGGATCAGCAATATCTTGACTCTCTGACGCTTGAAAAGTGTGAACAGTCAGCATATCGCTGGCCTGACAATATCATCATCGCCAAGGATGGTGACCACGTGGCCGGCTTTGCCGCTTACGGCAAATGCCGCGATGATGAGCTTGAAAACGCCGGAGAGGTTTTTGCGATCTATATATTGCCGGAGTATTACGGAAAGGGTGTCGGGTATCGCCTGATGAAGGCGGTTCTCTCTCATCTGGAGGAATATACGACAATTGCCCTTTGGGTATTGAAAGACAATCAAAGAGCCATTCATTTTTACGAGCGCTTCGGATACCGCTTCGATGGCAGTGAGAATACTCTTGTACTCGGTTCACCCGTTACCGTAGTAAGAATGCTGTTGGAAAGATAAGCTCAAGTTTGTCTGAATGAACGTTGGAACAGATAATCGGGATTTTTTTCAGAATAATAGATTTATAAATCGGTGTTTAGCTATTCGATCCTTTGAAAGCCCTTGGTTTTCCTGTTTGTGCCGCAGGTTTGTTACCATTAAAAGTTCTGTTATCCCTTGTTTTTACCCTTATAAACTGAAATGAGGGAATTGGTTTTTTTCTCAGGCCTCGCCATATGAGAGCGAAATACACGCCTTGAACAAGGCTTTGCCTTGTACAAGGGTATTTCGCTAATAAGCGTTATTCCGACTGAAATAGAGAGTGTTTCTCATTCGGCTTCGCGGAACCCCCAGAGCATTATGAAGAAAAAGGGCAAAATGCCCACGATTTTGAATCTGTAAAGCGAATAGACAGGAGTGATACAATGAAAGAGAATATCAAGGACATTTTGGAAAAAGTCGTTTTATTTTGCTTATCCCCGGTGCTGGCACCGGTGAATCTGCTCGTGACGGCAAAGAACAGGAAATA
>JAEEPD010000186.1 GCA_016284575.1 Bacillota bacterium
AGGAGCTTGGCAAAGCCATCAACGACCTGCTGGCAAAGGCTTACGAGCAGGATCTTTACGCCTCCTGGTATCAGGCAGCCAAGGAGCTGGCTCTTTCGGACCATGCGGCTGAGCAGAGCTATGATGGAGACGGAAAGCCATTACAATAGTTTAATTTGACAGGTGAACAGAATGAACGAACAGAAAAAGAAGGCCATTGACTATGTGGCATCAAGGGAAGATACCATTGTGGATATCTCCCACAAAATCTGGGAATTCGCGGAGCTTTCCCTCAAGGAGTTTAAGTCCGCGGAATACTACATCCAGAAGCTTAAGGAAGAGGGTTTTGAGGTGACCGAAAATGTCTGCGGGCTTAAGACCGCATTCTACGGCAAGTTCGGCTCAGGAAGGCCCTATATCGGAGTCCTTGCGGAGTTCGACGCCTTGGCAGGTCTCTCCCAGGAGGCAGGGGTCCCGGAGCCCAAGCCCATAGTTCCCGGCGAAAGCGGCCATGGCTGCGGACACAACATGCTGGGCGCGGGAAGCTTCGGCGCTGCCCTTGGCATTAAGAAATATCTGGAGGAGACCGGCAAGTCCGGCACCGTTATCTTCTACGGCTGCCCGGGCGAGGAGGGAGGAGCCTCCAAGGCTTTGATGGCCAGGGACGGCATCTGGAACGATCTTGACGCAGCTCTTACCTGGCACCCCGGCGATGCCAACGAGGTATCCACAGGAAGCTGGAATGCCTGCATTCAGGTGCTTTACAAGTTCTACGGAAAGGCTGCTCATGCGGCTGGCAACCCCCACATGGGACGCTCCGCTCTGGATGCGGTGGAGCTCATGAACACCGGTGTCAACTATCTGAGAGAGCACATGAAGCCGGATGCGAGGATCCACTACGCCATGATAGACGGCGGCGGCTGGAGCCCCAACGTGGTCCAGCCCACAGCATCTGTTCTTTACATGGTCCGCTCCCCCAGAGTCAAGGAGGCTATAGAGCTGGAGAAGAGGGTTGACCTCTGTGCTGTCGGCGCTGCTACAATGACCGAGACCCGCATGGAAAAGCTCTTTGTTGACGGCTGCTCCGACGGCGTTCCCAATTCGACTCTTGAAAAGGTGCTGTATAAGAACATGGAAGAGATCCCTGTTCCCCAATACAGCGAAGCGGAGTGGAAGCTGGCCGAGGGCATCAAGGCGAAGTGCGAATCCGACGGCAAGCTCCCCGGAAACGGCGCGAATCATGACAAGGAGATCGCAAAACTCGTAAAGGAAAAGACCGACGGCGGAAAGCTGGCTCTGAATAACTTCGTAATGCCTTACTACACAGGCGAAGAGCACGGTCCCGGCTCCTCCGACGTGGGCGACGTATCCTGGTGCATACCCACAGCCCAGATCCGCACAGTATGCTTCGTGTCCGGCGCACCCGGCCACAGCTGGCAGAATGTGAGCTGCGGCGCCTCCCCCATAGGAGACAAGGGAACTGTCTATGCAGCCAAGGTCCTCTGCGGCGCTGCCATAGACCTGCTGGAGGATCAGTCGCTGATCGAGGCTGCTAAGGCCGAGTTCAAGGAAAGGGCTGCTGAGGGCTATTTCTGCCCTGTACCCGAAGGCGCAGAGCTGCTGGTCATCGAATAGGGCGAGAATCGCCGTTTTAAGAGCTTTAATTCTTACGAACACATAAATACTCAAAACCATACTAAACCCCTCTCAGAGGGCCTCTCAGGGCCTCTGGGAGGGGCTTTTGCATGCCCTGGAGCAGTCGGATCAGACATTCCGGATATAATGACAGAAAAATAACATACAGAATGGAAAAACTTGCAGATGGCATACTATTATAATATATAGTAGCAAAATAAATTTAATCTGTATGCAGATAAAATATTTTAGAAATAAGTAAAATTATGTTTGACAAATCGTGATTGATAATTTACAATACAGACAGTAAATACCAATAATGTAAATCAGATAGGAGATTGCTTATGAAATGCACTGTAATTGAGCGTCATCTGGAGGGGGACGCTGAGGGAGAGTTCACTTACGGATTGATGGTTGAAGACAGAAGCGATTCATTCCTTGTCCATGATATCTCTGTCGATAAGGACTTCGTACATACCGTGGCAAGGCTTTGCGAGCTCACCAGTCCCAGCAGGGAAAAGCTGTTCCAGATGATAGAAGCCATGATCCCCTGATCAGCCGCTTCCGATTCTTTGAACATACACCATTTAACCCCTTACATGAAAGGCTCTTCTCAGATTTCTGAGGAGGGCCTCTTCATTTGGGCCCCGCTTTGTGGTATCATATACGGGCAACCAAATCCATCACAAGGACCTGTTTTTTTATGGCAAGAATACCCGAATATCTGGAAAAACTTAATGATCAGCAGCGCAAGGCTGCCATGCATATAGACGGACCTCTGCTGATACTGGCAGGGGCAGGCTCCGGCAAGACCGGCACCATGACCCACCGCATAGCCTACATGATAAAGGACGGCGGCGTGGACCCATATAACATTCTGGCTGTCACCTTTACCAACAAGGCTGCCGCGGAGATGCGGGAAAGGGTGGAGGCTCTTGTGGGAGCAAAGCCCGGCATGTGGATTCAGACCTTCCACTCCGCGGCTCTTCGCATACTCAGAAGCGAGGCGGAGCGCATAGGCTTCACCCGAAGCTTTGTCATCTACGACCCGGTGGATCAGAAAGCCCTCATAAAGAACCTGCTCAAGGAGTTGAATCTGGACGAAAAGCGCAACGCTCCGGGCTATGTTCTGAGCGAGATCTCTGCTGCAAAGGAAAACGAGATCAGCCCTGAGGCCTACGCAAGGAAATACGAGGGGGTCTATCACTACAAGGATCTCATAGCCCTCTACCAGGCCTACGACCGGGAGCTGAAGAAGAACGGCGCCATGGATTTTGACGACCTCATCCTCAACACCGTCAGGCTCTTCGAGGACAATCCGGACGTGCTGGCCCGCTACAGGGACAAGTTCCGCTATGTTATGGTGGACGAGTACCAGGACACCAACATGCTGCAGTACAAGCTGGTGAAGCTGCTGTCCGAGTATCACAGAAACATCTGCGTGGTGGGTGACGACGATCAGTGCATCTACCAGTGGAGAGGGGCGGACATCAGGAACATACTGGAGTTTGAAAAGGACTTTCCGGGAGCTGCAGTCATAAAGCTGGAGCAGAATTACCGTTCCACCTCGAATATAATAAATGCCGCCCACAGCGTGATCAGCCGCAACAAGGGCCGCAAGGAAAAGAAGATGTGGACCGATGCTCCCGCAGGGGAGAAGATCGAATACTACAGGGCCGAGGACGACAAGGAGGAGGCCCGCTACATAGCTGCCAAGGTGGGTGAGCTGATGAGAAAGAACCCGCTGCTGAAGTACTCGGACTTTGCGGTGCTCTACAGGGCCAATGTGCAGTCCAGGCGCTTTGAGGATTCCTTCTCCGCAAGGGACATCCCCTACCAGGTGCTCTCCGGCATGCGCTACTACGACCGCAAGGAGATAAAGGACATCATGGCCTACATGAGGCTGGTGGTGAACCCAAAGGATGACATTTCCCTTCTGAGGGTCTTAAACGAGCCTAAGAGAGGCATTGGAAGCAAGACCGAGGAAAACATCAAAGCGGTGGCTAAAATGCATCAGAAGGCCCTTCTGGAGGCTCTTATGGCCCCTGAGGTGGTGGAGTCTCTCTCCGCCAAGGTGCGTCCGCGGGTGGAGGCTCTTACAGAGCTTCTTACAGGACTGAACCAGCAGATGGGAGAGCTGTCCGTGGGCGATGTGTACGATGCGCTGCTGGTACAGACCGGCTATCTTCCCGCCCTTCAGGAGCAGGAGAGCATAGAGGCGGACGGCCGCATCGAAAACCTCATGGAATTCAAATCCGTCATCCAGGAGAAGGAGCAGGCGGCCAGGGAGCAGGGGGAGACCCTGACCCTTGAAAGATTCATGGAGGATCTGTCGCTGCAGGCTGATGTGGACAATCACGACCCGAATCAGGATGCGGTGGTTATGATGACCCTTCACTCCGCCAAGGGGCTGGAGTTTCCTGTGGTCTTCATACCCGGCATGGAGCTTGGCATCTTCCCAAGCTACAGGACGATTGACAAGGGTGACGATCTGGAGGAGGAGCGCAGGCTCTGCTACGTGGGCATGACACGGGCAAGGGAGAGGCTCTACATGACCAGCGCCGAGCAGCGCATGCTCTACGGAAAGACTGACTATACACTGGAGTCGCCTTTCCTTAAGGAGATAGACAGAAAATACATGGGCGGCATGCCGCTCTACGATAAGAGGGGCAGAGGGCTGTCCTTCGACCGCTACGATTCCATGGCGGACAATTACAGCTACGGAAGCTACAGCTCTCCGCTGTCCGAGAGGCGGACGGGAAGCAGCTATACGCCTTCTTCCGGCAGCGGCGCGGGCTATATCTCGCCCCTGAAGGCTGCTGCCGAGACCCGCGCCAAGGGACAGGCTCTTCGTCCCGTGGCTGCGCCGAAGCAGACTCTGGCAGGCACGGAGCTTCTGCCGGGGGAAAAGGTGAGTCACGATAAATTCGGCGAAGGTACCGTAATTGAAGTAAATGGTAACATAATAACTGTTATCTTCAACTCCGTCGGAACCAAGAAGCTGGCAAAGGATAAAGCGCCGCTTAAGAAGGTTTAGTTACTTACAAGAGTATAAACAAAAGGTGATCGATATGGCAGACCCCAGGGAAAGAATGGAGGAGCTCTACAGGCTCATCGCTTACCACAACGACAGATACTATAATCAGGACGATCCGGAGATCAGCGACTACGAGTACGATCAGCTGAGTCTGGAGCTCAGAGCTCTTGAGGCTGAGTATCCCCAGTACATGCACGAGGCCAGTCCCACCCAGAGGGTGGGAGGCACCGCCAAGAGGGAGCTCAGAAAGGTGCAGCACGATGTGCCCGTGATCTCCCTGCAGGATGTCTTCAGCAAGGAGGACGTCTACGCCTTTGTGGACAGGGTGCTCTCTGAGCAGCCCGGGGCCCGCTTTTCCGTGGAGAAAAAGATAGACGGCCTTACTCTTGTGCTGCGCTACAGAGACGGAAGGCTTGTGGATGCCATCACAAGGGGGGACGGCAGCGTGGGCGAAAGCGTCTACGAGAACGCCCTGGTCATCAGGACCATTCCCAGGGAGATCCCCGAAAAGCTGCCCTATCTTGAGGTCCATGGAGAGGTATACATGTCTACGGAAAGCTTTGAGACTGCCAAATTATAACAGGATTAGGCCGGTGGCAAGATCTACCAGAACCGCAGAAATTCAGCCGCAGGGACCCTCCGCCAGCTGGATCCTAAGGTTGTGGAGGAGAGAAAGCTGGACATCTGGATCTTCAATTTGGAGATCGCTGAGGGCAGGAGCTTTTCAGGCCACAAGGAGAGCCTTGACTGGCTGGCCTCCCAGGGCTTTGCGGTCATCCCGGATATAATAATGGCGCAGACCGCCGACCAGGTCTGGGCCGGAATACAGCACATCGCAGACATACGCTACAGCCTCAACTACGGCCTTGATGGAGCGGTGGTTAAGGTGGACGATCTTCAGATGAGGCGGGAGCTTGGCATGACCTCCAAGGTTCCCCGCTGGGCTGTGGCCTACAAGTATCCGCCGGAGAGGCAGGAGACCGTCCTTGAGGATATAGTGGTCCAGGTGGGCCGTACGGGAAAGCTGACTCCCCTTGCCATACTCAAGCCCGTCCGCCTGGCAGAGACCACCGTCTCAAAGGCTACCCTGCACAACCAGGATTTCATCAACGAAAAGGACATAATGATAGGGGATGCGGTGGTGCTCCAAAAGGCCGGAGACATCATTCCCGAGGTGGTTTCCGTCGTGAAGGAGAAGCGGCCGGCCGATGCAAGGCCCTTTGAGATGCCCCGGTTCTGCCCGGTCTGCGGAGCCCCCGTTGCCACCGATGACGGCGGCATCAATATCTTCTGCACAGGGGAAAGCTGCCCCGCAAAGGACGCCAGAGGCATAATATACTTTGCTTCTAAGGATGCCATGGACATAGAGGGCATGGGTCCCTCGGCAGTCGAAGCGCTGATATCCGAGGGTTACATAAAGGATGTTTCTGACATCTTCACGCTTAAACAGCATAAGGAGAGGCTCATAGAAGAGGGCATCATCGGAAGAGAAAAATCCGTCAGCAACATCCTGGCTGCCATCGACAGAGCCAAAGAAAACGGGCTGAATCAGCTGGTGACAGGCCTTGGAATCAGGGGAATCGGAAAGCAGACGGCCAAGATCCTGACTTCGAGATTCCGCAGCATGGACCAGATCATGGCTGCAAAGCCGGAGGAGCTTATGGAGCTTCAGGACTTTGGCGAGACCACTGCAGGTGACCTGGTCAACTGGTTCGAAAAGCCTGCCAACAGAGAGCTCATCGAAAAGCTCAGGGCAGCAGGGGTCCGCATGGAGATGGAAGAGGTCCAGGCTGCAGGCGATCAGCGCTTTGCGGGCAAGACCTTCGTTCTTACCGGGACCCTGTCCCGCTACACCAGGGATCAGGCCTCTGCCATTATCGAAAGCTTCGGAGGAAAGACCAGCTCCAGCGTGTCGAAGAAGACCGACTACGTGCTGGCAGGCGAGGCCGCAGGCAGCAAGCTCACAAAGGCCCAGAGCCTGGGAGTTGCGGTCATAAGCGAGGAAGAATTCGAGGACATGATAAAATAGCAAAAAAGCAGGAACTCCTGCCGCTAAAGCCCTTGAATTCCTGCAGCTCGTATATTATAATAACCGAGCCTTAATAATTCGCTGGTTATATCGGGTCCGCCGGGTCCTGCGCAATGGAACCCTGTGAACCATGTCAGGTCCGGAAGGAAGCAGCATTAAGCGGATCGTGCCATGTGCCGCAGCCAAGCCTGACGGATCCGATATAGCCGGCGGATTTTTTATTGTCCGTAAATATGTACAGCTAATGCTGTATAATCAAAAGCAGCAGATGGTATAATGGATCACCGGAAGTTTTTAGTGTGAAAGAGAAGGGAAGCTATGAAAATACTGCATACATCGGACTGGCATCTTGGGATAAGCTTCAGGGGACGGAGCGCGGAGGAGGACCAGTGGCACTTCATAGAGCAGATCTGCGGCATCCTGACCGAAAGAAAGGCGGATGCCATGATCATAGCGGGGGATGTTTTCGATAAAAGCATCGCCTCCTCTGATGCCGTGAATCTTTACGACAGGATAATGACAAGGATAGTTGGGGAGCTGGGTGTTCCCGTGCTTTGCATAGCTGGAAACCACGACAGCGCAGAAAGGCTTTCCCAGTGCAATCAGCTGCTTAAAAAGAGCGGCCTTTACATATCCGGTCAGCTCTCGCCGGGTTTTGATATGGTGGAGCTGGAGGATGCGGATGTGTATATGCTTCCCTGGTTCACTCAGGACAGGGCAAGGGCTCTGTACCCCGGGGAGGCAGAGTCCATAAGGACAGTGGAGGATGCCTACAGGGTGGTGCTGGACAAGGTCCGCGGCACATTAAGGCCTGGCCGCAGACATATACTCGTATCCCACGCATACATAGCCAATGCCGTCACCTCCACCAGCGATCGGGCTGCGGAGATAGGCTTCGCATCCAGGGTCAGCAGCAGCCTTTTCGAGGGCTTCGACTACGTAGCTCTCGGTCACATCCACAAGGAGCAGCAGCTTGGTCCCGGCATCAGATACAGCGGGTCCCCCATAGCCTATTCCTTTGGGAAGGAGGAGAGCCAGAGAAAGGGCGTCATACTCATAGATACGGAGGACATGTCTCAGGAATTTATAGAGCTTTCGCCCCTTCACGTCAGGATGACCCTTCAGGGCGAATACGAGGATCTGCTTAACAGAAGCTATTCTAAGGAGATACGGGATGGCTATATCAGGCTGGAGGTAACGGATTCCTATGTGGGAAGCGAGGCAATGGCCCTGTTCGGGGAGCGCTTTCCTAACCTGCTGGAGGTCAAGGGCAAGGATTTCGACCGCGACGATGCCTCCATCACCATGAGCAGGGAGGAGTTCGACAAGAAGGTGGACGACCCTCTGGCAGTCTTCAGCGAATACTGCAGGGATGTGCTTAAGGAAAATGCCTCGGAAAAGAGGCTTGAGCGCTTCGAAAAATCCATGGAAGAATACGCAAAGGAGGCTCAGTAATGCATCCAATAAGCCTTGAATTTCAGGCCTTCGGGCCATATAAGGGTCATGAGACCATAAACTTCAGGGATCTTGCACAGAACGGACTCTTTCTGATATGCGGAGAGACCGGCTCCGGCAAGACCATGATACTTGATGCCATCACCTTTGCCCTCTATGGACAGAGCAGCGGAAACAACAGAGACGATCTGACTCAGCTGCGCTGCAACAGGTGCGATCCATCGGATCCCACCTTCGTTAAATTCGTCTTCGAGGAGAAGGGCTCAGTCTACTCCTTTGAGCGCAGGCTGGAAATGAAAAGGGTCAATCTCGCTGCAAAGCAGAGCCTTCTGAAGCTGAATGATCAGGGGGTCTGGGAGCCGGTCTTTGAGAACTGCAAGGCGAAGGAGATGACCGCCAAGGCGGCGGAGATCATAGGCCTGGACTACAATCAGTTCAGGCAGGTCATCATCCTGCCCCAGGGGAAGTTCGAAAAGCTCCTCACCTCCAACTCCGATGAGAAGGAAAAGATTCTGGTGAACATCTTCGGGGCTGACAAATGGCAGAGGATAGCGGAAAAGTACTACGAAAGCGCTAAAGCCCGCAAGGATGCACTTACGGATAAAAAGAAGCTGATGGACGCATCCCTTGCTGAGGAGGGCTGCGCAGATCTGGCGGAGCTTAAGGAGCTGCTGGATGCAGGCGCCGGGGAGCTGCAGGAGCTTGAAAAGCAGTACAAGGCAGCGGATTATCCGAAGCGGGAGGAGGAGCTTTCCGGCCTCAGCGGCCTTGCTAAGGAATTCTCCCAGCTCTACGAGCTGGAGGCTCAGCTGGCGGCTCTTGAGGGCCGAAAGGATCAGATAGAAATAGACAGGAAGACCCTTGCAGAGGCTGTGATCGCCGAAAACGCAAGAGGGCCAATAGAAAAGCTTAAAGAAAAAAAGAAGGCTGCGCAGGCAAGGGAAGCAGAGCTTGAGCAGCTTCAGACGGAATCTATGGCGGCCGAGACTGAATTCAGCCGCGCAGGGGAGGCTCTGAAGGAGCACGAGGCCAAGGCTGAGACCAGGCAAAGCTGGGAAAAGCAGAAGACCCTGCTGGAGTCTAAGACCGATATCTATAAGGGAATAGACCAGCTGGAAAAGCAGGAAAAGGAAGCCGAAATTGCCCGGCAGCAGGCTGAGGCGGGCGAAAAGAAGTCCCAGTCGGCCCTGGACAAGGCAACGGCTGAAACTCAGAGCTGCTTTACAGCCCTGAACGCGGCTTCTGAAAATACAAGAGCTCTTCGCACAAGCTACATGGCGGGCATCACGGGCTTTATCGCAGCGGAGCTTGAGGATGGGCAGCCCTGTCCCGTATGCGGCAGCCTTGAGCACCCGAGGAAGGCGCCCATAGCAGAGGGCAGCGCTTCCAAAGAGGCTGTGGACGAGGCTGATGCTTCTGAGGAGCTCTGCCGCAAAAACTGGAAGGCTGCGGATGAAAAAAGAAAGAGTGCAGAAGCAGCCTGGAAGAAGCAGAATGACGCGCTTCTTCAGGCTCAGACCGCCCTGGAAAAGGCAAAAGCAGAGCACCAGTCAGCCCGCAGAAACCTCATCGAGGGCATAGCGGACCTGGCAGAGCTGAACAGTCAAATAAAGGGCTGCGGAGATGCCATAAAAGAATACGACAGGAAGAAGGAGCTTTTGACAAGCGCCTTTGATACGGCAAAGCAGAAAAGCGAAGCCATCGGGACCCGCATAAAGACTGCGGAGGAGGAGCTTAAAAAGGCTAAGGATGAGGCTTCCTCAGCTGAGCAGGCCCTTATTTCAGTGCTTAGAGAGCATAGTCTTAGCAGCATGGAGGAAGCCATCAGCCGCATGCTCTCCGATTCGGAGCGCAGCAGTCTCTCAAAAAAGATCGACCAGTACAGCGGCAGTCTGGACACCCTCAAGGGGCAGATCAATGACAAGCTTGCCCTTCTCAGGGACAGGCAGGAGCCGGACCCCGCAGCAATTTCAGCCGAGCTTAGGGATATCGATGAAAAGAAAAGGACCTACGAAAGGACCCATTCATCCCTGAGCACCAGGCAGGAGAGACTGGAGGGCAAGTACAGCCAGCTCAAGGCAATAGATGAAAAATACAGAGGCGAGATACAGGATGCGGAGGATGATTTCACCTTCGCAAAGAATCTCAGGGGCGATACAGGCATCGGCCTTCAGCGCTATGTGCTTGGCATCATGTTCTCCTCTGTCATCCAGGCCGCAAATGAAATGCTCAGAAGAGTCCACGGCGGAAGATATCAGCTCTTCAGGACCGACGAAAAGGTGGACGGAAGCAACAAGCGGGGTCTGGATCTTAAGGTCTACGACAGCTATGCAGGCGGCTCCGAAGGAAGAAGCGTTTCCACTCTTTCCGGCGGCGAAAAGTTCCTCGCCTCCCTGGCACTGTCCATCGGTATGTCCACCATCGCCAAGACCGGCGGCGTAAATATCGATGGCATATTCATCGACGAGGGCTTCGGCTCCCTGGATAACGACTCCATCGACGACGCTCTGGATATCCTGGGAAGCATTCAGAGGGCCCACGGAATGGTTGGCATCATCTCCCACGTGGAGGTCCTGCGGTCAAACATTCCCACCAAGATCCAGGTGGTAAAGAGACGGGAGAGCAGTACTATAGAGTAAGCTGCAGTGCCCGGTTCTTAAGGCTTCGGGGAACGAAAAGAAGAACAATAAAAGAGCAGGCTTTTGGCCTGCTCTTCAGCTTTTCTGTTCAGGTCTGCGGACCCGGGCCTTAGCTTTCAAGAAATTCAAATACTCTTTTGTTGAAATCTTTTGCCTCCTCGTAGGCGGCGTGGCCAAGGCCTGGGTAGATGAAGAGCTCGCTGCCGGGAATGAGGGTGTTCAGCTGGCGGGAGGCCTCGGCTCCGACTATCTTATCCTCCTCTCCTCCGATTATGAGGGTGGGGCAGCTTATTTTGCAAAGCTCCTTTGAGGCATCAAAGTCCAGTATAGCCTCTGCATTTGCACGGAAGCGGCGATAGCCGTCCGAGGGCTTTCCTATGCGGCCGATTATGGGGTACATGCTCCTGTATTTCGAAAGATATGCAGGAGAATAGCTCTGCTCCGCGGTGTCTATCATCAGGGCCTTGTGGTCGCCGGCCTCTGCGAATCCCAGCCATCGGCGCACATTTTCTGCAGCCATTTCGCTGCAGCATGGGGCGGAAACGGCTATCACCAGCTTTTCCACCATTTCAGGATGGTCTATGGCGATGTACTGGGCTATCATGCCCCCTTGGGATACCCCGAGCAGGGAAAAACGTTCTATGCCAAGACTTTTCAGCGCCCGGACCTGATCCTCTGCCATGTCCCTGATGCTGCAGCCCTCGGGCAGGTCATTCTTCCTGCTGAACATGTAGACCGTATATTTTTCAAAGAACAGCTTGTAGGGCTGGGCCAAAAGGAAGGCCTTGCCTTTGACCGTGGCAAGCCCGTCGGAAAGACCCGGCAGCAGCACAAGGACCTTCGGCCCCGAGCCGAAGGAAGCATAGTGCATTTTAGTGTTTCCAAGGGGAACTGTTCCGTTTTTCGCATTCCAAAGCATGGCTTCTCCTTCGTCCGGACAGTTTGCATCCGGTAAAAATCCACCTTGATTATACAACAAAACCCCGCCTGAAAAAAGACCTGAGCGGCCTGCCATCCGAAGGCTCAGACTAATGAAGGGAGGCTATCCGTGTTTGAAGAAATCGGATTATTATGATAAACTGAAAGCTGATTTTATCTCAAGCTGAAAGAGGAGGAAATATGCCTATACATATAGAGAACGAAGCATTGCGCTGCCTGAACTGCAAGGTCCCGATGTGCCAGAAATACTGCCCGATAAACACTCCGATACCTGAAATAATCTCCATGTTCAAGGAGAAAAAAGTGATGGAGGCAGGTGAAAGGCTGTTTCTGAACAATCCCATGAGCGTTATATGCGCCACCGTATGCAATCACGAGGCGCAGTGCATGGGGCATTGCGTGCTGGCAAAAAAAGGCACTCCGGTGCAGTTTTACGACATCGAGAAGTTCATTTCAGACTCCTATCTTGACAGGATGAGCATTGAACGGGCTCCATTGAAGCACAAGCGGGTCGCAGTGATTGGCTCCGGGCCTGCCGGCCTGACTGCAGCCATCATTCTGGCTAAAAACGGCTACGATGTGACCATATTTGAACGCAAAAACATGATCGGCGGCATGCTCAGATACGGGATACCCGAGTTCCGCCTGCCAAAATCCATACTCGACCGGTATCAGAAGCTGCTGTCCAGGCTGGGCGTGCAGATCCGGCTCAATACCACCATAGGAGGAGCGCTCAGAATAGACAATCTGTTCCGCGATGGCTACCGGTCCATATTTGTGGGGACCGGTGTCTGGCGTCCGAAAACGCTGGGAATAGAGGGTGAATCCCTGGCTAACGTACATTTTGGCATATCATATCTGGAAAATCCCTCAAATCACGAGCTTGGAAAGACTGTGGTCGTCATTGGCATGGGCAATGTCGCAATGGACGTGGCCCGCACGGCATTCCGCAATGGCGTAGAGAGAGTCATGATGTTTGCGCGTGGCCTGCATCCCTCTGCAAGCTCCCATGAAATGTCGTACGCAGAGCTGGACGGCGCTGAATTCATCTTCGGAAAAAGCATCCGAAGGATCACTCCCGAAGGCCCCATATTTTCGGATTCCATTATTGATGATGACGGAAAGGTCGTGGGGGTTTCTGAAGCCGAAGAGCTGGTTCCTGCGGATTCCGTTGTTATCGCCATCAGCCAGGGCCCTAAGGACAAGCTTATCATGAGCACCGAACACCTTGAGGGTACCAGCAGAGGTCTTCTGATAACCGATGAGCGGATGATGACGACTGTAGAGGGCGTTTTCGCTGCAGGGGATGTGGTTACCGGTCCCCTGACTGTCGTTCAAGCTGTGGAAGCTGCAAAGAAAGCCGCAAATGAAATGATGCTGTACATGGAGCAGGCTGAAGCCGGTGCCGGAGGCATCTGATCAGGGCTTCAGTACGAGGTTGAGTTGAAGCTCCCCATGATGTATAATAAACAGAATAGGCTTTATATCGAGCTGTTTTTGGAGGCGCCATGTATCAGGCACTGTACCGCAGCTTCAGGCCGGAGACCTTCGAGGAGCTCATAGGCCAGGAGCACATAGTAAAAATCCTTAAAAATCAGATAAAATCGGGCACCGTGGGGCATGCCTATCTTTTCTGCGGCACAAGAGGCACAGGAAAGACCACCACAGCCAGGCTGCTGGCCAAAGCCCTGAACTGTACCTCCGAGGGCGAAAAGCCCTGCGGAGAATGCGAGGCCTGCAGGGCCATAGCCACAGGCAATTTCCTTGACGTGGTGGAGATGGACGCCGCTTCTAACAACGGTGTTGACGATGTCCGCATTCTCCGGGAGGAGGTCAATTTCCCTCCTGCGGTGGGAAGAAATAAGGTCTTTATAATTGACGAGGCCCACATGCTTACCACAGCAGCCTGCAACGCGCTGCTCAAAACTCTGGAGGAGCCTCCTGCAAATACAGTATTCATACTGGCTACCACAGATCCCAACAAGCTTCCTGCCACCATACTTTCCCGCTGCATAAGGCTGGACTTTCGCAGAGTGTCCGAAGAGATGCTTGCCAACCGCTTTGAGCAGATCTGCAGGGAGATAGGGGTGGAGGCGGATGCCGATGCCCTGTCCCTTATAGCCTCCAACGCCGACGGCTCTGTGAGAGACGGTCTGTCACTTCTGGACCGCTGCACAGCGGGACAAAAGCACCTCACAAGGGAGGACGTGCTGTTCCTGCTGGGAATGGCAGGGGTGGAGACCCACCTGGCCCTTACGGATGCTGTGCTGAAGAAGGACGCAGGTGAGGCCCTCAGCGTGCTTGCCCAGGTGCTGGCGGAGGGCAAGGAGGCTTCCCAGTTCGGACGGGACTGGCTGGAGCATCTCAGGAACCTTCTGATAATCAGATTCGCAAAAAAGCCGGAGAACATGCTGAACCTTTCTCTGGAAAACGTGGAAAGGCTGAAGGAGCAGAGCAAGGCCTGCGACACGGAGCTTCTCCGTTCCTGCCTAATGGAGCTTTCCAGAGCGCTGTCAGAGGCTAAATGGGCTCCCAAGCCCCGTATTCTTTTAGAGCTGGCCATAATCAAAATGTGCAGCAGGCAGTAGGGGAGTGTTTCCTTTGTACGGTATAACAGACATAAGACAGGACCATGGAGATCAAACCCATCGCATATATACAAAATGATTTCATGGAGAAGTTCGGCATTCCCAAGCAGGCAGGGCTTGCGGGGGAGGCTGAGAGCCTGGTGGTGATGGAGCCGGAGTACTCTGTTGCCGAGGCCTTCCGCGGACTTGAGCAATACGGCCGGATCTGGCTGATCTGGGAGTTTTCGGAGTTCAGCGGCAAGGCCTGGTCACCCACCATACGGCCACCGGCCCTTGGGGGAAACAAGCGGATAGGGGTATTTGCCACACGGTCTCCCCACCGTCCCAATTCTCTGGCCATGAGCTGCCTGGAGCTGTCGGGCATCGAAAAGACCTCCGACGGCCGCATCGCCCTGCGGGTAAAGGGAGCAGACCTGATGAACGGCACCCCTGTCTACGATATCAAGCCCTATCTGCCCTATGTGGACAGCTGGCCGCAGGCAAAGGCAGGCTTCAGCGACGGCAGCAATACCAGGAAGCTGGAGGTGGTCTTTGAAACCCCGGAGATGGGGGCAAAGGCAGGAGAGAAGCTCCATGAGCTTACTGAAATACTGTCCCTGGACCCCAGACCCAGCTATCACGACGATCCTGACCGGGTCTACGGCATGAGCTACGGCAGTATGAATGTACGGTTCAGAGTTTCTGACGGCATGCTGACCGTCATTGAAATAGAAAAAGCATAAAAACAGGCTCTTCGGAGCTATGGAAAAACAATAAACGGCTCCTCGGAGCCTGTATAACAAGGAGAAAACAATGGGAAGAGGAATGAAAGCGGGCAAGATGCCCAAGCAGAAGCAGGCAAGGCCCAGCCAGGCTGCACAGATGGCGCAGCTTCAGGCACTTCAGGATGCAATGGCTGCAAAGCAGGATGAGATCAATCAGACTGAGACCGAGGCGAGCGCAGGCGGCGGAGCCGTCACCGTAAGAGTAAACGGCGAGCATCAGATCGTCTCCGTAAAGATCAAGCCCGAGCTCTGCGACCCTGAAGAGGTTGAAATGCTGCAGGATCTTATCATCGCGGCCGCCAACGAGGCCATGCGCCAGATCGACGACATCAGCAGCAATGAAATGAATAAGCTCACCGGCGGCCTCGGCCTTCCGTTCTAACAGTTTATTTGGCGGCTGGACCCGCCAAATAGGATCTTAATATGAGATATTACGCAAAACCTTTAAATAATCTGATCGCTGAGCTTTCAAAGCTGCCGGGCATAGGCGGCAAGACAGCCCAGCGTCTGGCTTTTCACGTGCTGTCGCTTAGCGATGACGAAGCCGTAGGCCTTGCCAATTCCATAGTCGAAGCCAAAAGGAACATGAAATACTGCTCTGTCTGCGGCAATCTTACGGACGTGGACCCCTGCAGCATCTGCTCCGACAATGCCAGAGACCACAGCGTCATCTGCGTGGTGGAAAGCCCAAGAGACGTGTACGCCATGGAGCGTATCCGCGAATACAACGGCCTTTATCACGTTCTCAACGGCGCCATCTCCCCGATGGATGGCATAGGACCGGAGGACATTAACCTCCGCTCACTGATCCTCCGACTGCAGGAGGGGGACATAAAGGAGCTGATCCTTGCCACCAACCCCAACATCGAAGGGGAGGCTACGGCCATGTACATCGCAAGGCTGGTCAAGCCTGCAGGCATAAAGGTCACCCGCATAGCCCACGGCATACCGGTGGGCGGGGATCTGGAATACGCGGACGAGGTGACTCTTTCCAAGGCCCTTGAGGGCAGAAGGGAGCTGTAATGAGCGGATTTTTAAGCGCCTTCGGCCCCATGGCCCTCACAGCCAGCCCTGCTGACAGCTTCCTTCCTGTCCCGGATCCTGTGGCCTTCAGCATATTCGGCATCGACATAATGTGGTATGCAGTATGCGTGGTCATGGGAATGGTCTGCGGCGTGGGACTTGCCATGAAGCTTGCTCCCCGCAAGGGCATAGACCCTGAGCACCTGCTGGACATCGCCCTCTGGGCGCTTCCCCTTGGCATCGTAGGTGCAAGGATATACTACGTTGTCTTCACCTGGGGCTACTACAAGGATCATCTGGATCAGATCCTGAATCTTCGTGGCGGCGGACTTGCCATCCACGGCGGACTGATACTTGGCATCGGCACTGCCATTTTCATG
>JAEEPD010000187.1 GCA_016284575.1 Bacillota bacterium
TCGGGCTCAATAAAGAGCTGGTGACGCTCCTTATCGGGGAAGCGGCGTAGCTTATCCTCTATGGAGGGACAGTATCTGGGACCGATGCCCTCGATATCTCCTGAAAACAGGGCGGATCTTCCAAAATTTTCACGGATTATCCTGTGGGTCTCCGCGTTTGTGTAGGTCAGATAGCAGTCCTTCTGGTCGCAGTCCAGCTCATCATTCATAAATGAAAAGGGCGTTATGGGCTCGTCTCCGTGCTGCACCGTCATTTTAGAAAAATCAAGGCTCTGGGCCAGCACCCTGGCGGGGGTCCCGGTCTTAAAGCGCCTGAAGGAAAAGCCCTTGCTTTTGAGGTTTTCCGCCAGATCCACAGAGGGAGCCAGACCGTTGGGACCGCTGGAATAGTTGCTGTCCCCTATAAAGATCCGGCCCTTGAGGAAGGTCCCTGTGGCAAGTATAACTGCCCTGCAGGAATAATAGGCGCCGGTCCTGAGGACAATGCCCTTGACGCTGCCGTCTTCCTCAAAATCTATGTCGATGACCTCTCCCTGCTTCAGGAGAAGCCCCTCCTGCTCCTCCAGGCAGCGCTTCATTTCCTCGTGATAGCGCTGCTTGTCCGCCTGAGCCCTCAGGGAATGGACCGCCGGACCCTTTGATGCGTTCAGCATGCGGCTCTGGATGAAGGTCTTGTCTATTACAAGGCCCATCTGGCCTCCCAGGGCATCTATCTCCCTCACCAGGTGACCCTTTCCGGTGCCCCCGATGGCGGGATTGCAGAACATGTTGGCCACTGCCTCCAGATTTATGGAGAGTATCAGGGTCTTCATGCCCATGCGTGCAGCAGCAAGCGCGGCCTCGCATCCAGCGTGACCGGCTCCTATAACTGCCACATCATATTGTCCCATTTTCTTTATTTCCATAATTATTGTCTCAGAGCCCCGAAAAGCCGCCAAAGGCTTATAAGCTCCCTATTTTCCAAGGCAGAACCTGCTGAAGATCTCGTTTATGAGCTCATCTCCTGCCGTATCTCCTGTTATCTCTCCAAGAAGATCAAAGGCAGCGTGTACATTTACCTCTATAAAGTCCAGAGCCTGCCCGGCCTCAGCCATGGCAATGGCTTCTTTAAGCTCATCTGATGCCTGCTGCACCAGCCTTATGTGCCTTGCGTTGGAAAGCAGCAGATCCTCCCGCCTGATATTGCCTCCTGCAATGCTCTCTATGGCATCCTCAAGTGCTGAAAGCCCTGCACCGGAAAGGACTGAGCAGCTTACAATGCGGCACTCGGGGCACAGCCCCCTGATATCCTCCTCTGAAAGCTTTTGCTCCAGATCCTGCTTGTTCAGAACCACCAGGGCATTCCTCTCCCTGCACATTTCAAGAAGCTCTCTGTCGTCAGCGCAAAGCTCATCGGAAGCGTCTATCACCAGAAGCACCAGGTCCGCCCGGTTGAAGCTGTCCTTGCTCCGCTTAATGCCAAGGCTCTCCACAAGGTCTGCGGTATCGTGTATGCCTGCGGTATCCACCAGCCTGAGCTGTATGCCCCGAAGGCTGGCCTGCTCCTCCACAGTATCCCTTGTGGTCCCCGGAATATCAGTCACGATGCTTCTGTCTTCCTTAAGAAGATAGTTCATTAGAGAGGATTTTCCCACATTGGGGCTGCCCACAATGGCGACGGAAAGGCCCTCCCTTGCGATGCGTCCTTCGTCTGCTGACTCCAGCATTTTCAATAGTTCATCGTTTATCGCCGATAAGCTGTTAATAAGCTTTTCGTACTGTATGAGCTCTATATCCTCGTCCGGATAATCCATATTTACGGCTATGTCCACAAGGCAGTCGAGTATGCTGCTTCTTACGGCGCTTACCCTCTCCGACAGCCTTCCCTCCAGCTGCTTTTCCGCCAGCTCGTAGCCTCTGCTGCTCCTGGCCTTTATAAGATCTATAACGGCCTCCGCCTGGGAAAGGTCCAGCTTTCCGTTGATGAAGGCGCGCTTTGTGAATTCGCCCCTTTCAGCGGGCTCTGCTCCTGCTGAAAGCACGGCAGAAAGAATCGCCTTCTGTGACATTAGGCTTCCGTGGCACTGAAGTTCCACCACGTCCTCTCCTGTGTAGCTGAAGGGAGCCTTAAAATACACGAAAAGAGCCTGATCCAGCCTTTCTCCTTCTTTATTTACGGCGTGGCCGAAGTACATTTTCCTTGGAACAAAGCTGCAGCCTTTGGACGCAGGCTCAAAAACGGCTCTTCCAACGGACAGCGCCTCAGGTCCGGAGATCCTTATAACACCGATCCCCGCCTCTCCATATGCAGTTGATATCGCAGCAATAGTAGTGTCTTGCATGTTTCTTATCTGCTGATCCGTTCCAGCTATATCATTCATTGTTTGCAGTATTTTAATATATTATCAGCAGGCACGGTCCGTGTGACGGACAATTTGAACGCTGCCGGCACATATTACATTATAACAAAAAAGCTGCCATTAAAGGCAGCTTTCAGCGCTATTTTGAGGGCTCTATTACTACCCTTCTGTAGGGCTCCTCGCCCTCGCTTCTGGTGCTTACTCCGGGATACTTCTGAAGAACGGAATGGATCACCTTTCTTTCGTAGGGATTCATTGGCTCAAGTCTTACGCTTCTGCCGTTCTTGATAGCCTTCTCAGCCAGCTTTATGGCCAGCTTTTCGAGTGTCAGCTCTCTCTTTCTTCTGTAGCCTTCAGCATCGATTATCGTTCTGATATAGGAATTGTTGTCCTTGTTGACAACAAGACTGGTCAGATATTGAATGGCATCCAGGGTCTGTCCCCTCTTGCCGATCACGGTTCCGCAGTCAGGTCCGTCCACCTCTGCGTATACACATTCATCATTGGTGTAGACCTTTACGCTTACGTCTATACCCATTTCTCTGAACATGCTGTCCAGGAACTTTCTTGCCTCACAGTCCGGCGCTTCCACCAGATTTTCGGGCTTTTCGGAAAGCAGAGCGCCCTCCTCGTAAACGAAGTCCTCTGCGGCAAAGCCTGCAATGTCCTTCTTTTCGGAAGCCTTCCTGTCCTTGCGCTTCCTGTTTCTGTTCCTGTCTCTTCTTCTGGAATTCTGCTTTCTGGGGCTTTCCTCCCCTTCTGCAGTCTCTTCCTCGGTCTCCTCAGGCTCAGCCTGGACTTCCTCAGTCTTTACAGGCTTTCTGTATTCCTTTTCGGGAGCCGCTTCCTTTGCCTTTGGTTCTTCCTTAGGCTCTTCCTTTGCGATCTCTTCAACTCTAACCTTTGCAAGCTTCGATCCAATACCGAAAAAACCCTTACTGGGCTGCTCCAGTACTGTTACAGTAACCTGATCTCTGGTAAGACCCAGGTCCTGAAGGGCCAGATCCACAGCACCATCGATGCTGTCACCCCACTTTTCTGCATATTTCATGTAGTTTACTCCAAAGATTAATTATTGTTTTGTCTCTTTTTTACGTTTTTTCTTGCTTCCTTTTCCACTTCAGCCTGGAAATTGGCCTGTTCTCTCTTCTTGTTCATGACAAGAGTCTGAACGATGGTGAAAGCATTTCCTACTGCCCAGTAAAGCGCAAGACCGGCGGGGAAGCTTCTGCCCAGCATGACTATCATAATGGGATAGACATACTTCATGACAGCTGAATTCATTCCGCCTGCAGGACCTGCAGCTGCAGAGGTGGCCTGTGTGGTAAGGTAAGTAGTAACACCTGCAAGAATAGGCAGGATCCAGTTATCAGGCTGGCACAGGTCCTTCACCCAAAGGAAGGATTCGTGAACAGCCATTACCATTGCGGGCTGGCTCATATAAGCGAGTGGTGTTCTGAGCAGCGAAAACAGACCCAGGATAAGGGGCATCTGAACCAGCATGGGAAGACAGCCGGACATGGGGCTTATGCCCTCTCTGGCGTAGATCTCCTGCATTTTTTCGTTCATCTTTACCTGATTTGCTGCGTATTTGGCCTGAATTTCCTTAACCTCGTCCTGAACTGCAGACATTTTAGCGCTGTAATCTATCTGCTTTGCGTACATAGGCAGCATTACAACTCTTGTGAGCAGTGTCAGGATGATGATGGAAATGCCATAATTGTTTACCAGATTGTATATGAAGGACAGTATATATCCTATCAGTATAGCAATGGGTTTTAGCATTTGCCTTTTCCTCCAAGTTTTATGTTTTGTTCCCTATGGAACTGGATCGTATCCTCCGGGACAGCCCGGACGGCATCTTAAGATCCTTTTGATTCCAAGCATTCCGCCTTTTACAGCCCCATATTTGAGCACAGCCTGTTTAAAGTACTCAGAGCATGTGGGGGTATAGCGGCAGCAGCCCGGAAGTAACGGCGAGATCAGCGTCTGATATATGTTTATGAAAACAACGAAAATGTATTTCATCTCTTTACGCGGTCAGACCCGCTCTCTTTACTGCGGCTTCGATAGATTTTTTCACATCCGCACATTTCGATTCCGTTATAGTGTTTCTTGCTATGAATATCATGTCATAGCCTGTCGGCAGCTCAAGCTCAGAAAGCCTTAAGGCTTCTTTCATCAGACGCCTTGCTCTGTTTCTCTGAACACTTTTGCCGACTTTTTTGCTTGCTACAAAAGCAAAGCGGTTCGTTGAAAGTCCGTTTTTTCTGTACAACAAAACGACATACTTGCTTCCGGCTGATTTGCCGTTCTTATAGAGACTGTCAAAGTCTTCTCTTTTCCTGAGTATATCGTTCTTCAGCAT
>JAEEPD010000188.1 GCA_016284575.1 Bacillota bacterium
GCCACCCCACCCAGACCACAGCGGACCTGCTGACGATCTACAGAGAAAAAGGAGGCTTCGACGGTCTTACCGTGGGCTTTGTGGGTGACCTGAAGTACGGGCGCACCGTGCACTCTCTTATAAACGCCCTGTCCCGCTACAATAACATAAAACTGGTGCTGATCAGTCCCAAAGAGCTTGCTCTGCCTCAGTACGTTATAGACAACACCATAAAGCCTGCGGGCATGGAATATGTGGAGACCACCTCGCTTGAGGACAGCATTGGGGATCTGGACATCATCTACATGACCCGAATCCAGAAGGAACGCTTCGACGATCAGGAGGAATACGAAAGGCTTAAGGACAGCTACGTTCTTGACGCAGCCAAGATGAAGAACGCCAAGGTAGACTGCCGGGTGCTCCATCCTCTGCCCCGCGTGAACGAGATCGCCGTAGACGTGGACGACGACCCCAGAGCCTGCTACTTCAAGCAGGTCTTAAACGGCAAGTACATGAGACGCGCCCTGATCCTGAAGCTGGTCAAGGAGGCCGAAGCAAAGCCTGATACCAAGGAGCTTGGCATAGCCACAAGGCTTAAGCGGATGCCCGAGGAGCAGGCAAGGCGCTGCAGATGCGGCAATCCCAAGTGCATCACCTTCACCGAGCCCTCCACCCCCAACATCTTCGTCACCGAGGACGGCGAAAACTACCGCTGCGCCTACTGCGAAACAGCGCTGTAAAAAACATGACAATGAAAAGACTCTGCATTCCTTATGGATGCAGAGTCTTTTGATTATCAAGCTGTTGCTTTATTGATGGGTCTACCCGATATAATTCTCCTCCAGGACCTTTTCGAAGGCCTTGCATTCAGCCACAGGCTCCTCGCCGTAGCCCAGGGCCAGGGCGGATAGGGGCTTCATGTTCTCGGGGATGCCCAGCTCCTTCTGCAGGGCTTCGTTCTTCTGAAGCTGTGCGCAGACACCGTAAAGATAGATGTTGCCAAGGCCAAGATCGGTGGCTGTAAGGGACATCATCTCCACCACGCAGGCTGCGTTCATCTCTGCGATGCCGGGGTAGGATTCGGGGCAGGAAACGATGATCAGAGCTGGTGCGCCGTAGATGGAATCCCGCTCGGGACCGGCCTGGTAGCCGAGAGTTTTCAGCATCTCTTTATTGGTGACGATGGTAAGATGAGGCTTGCCCATCCTTGGAACGCCAAGCGGCGCCAGAGACGCACTGGTCACCACAGCCTCCAGCTTTTCAGCCTCTACGGCAAGGTCCTTATAGGCTCTGCAGGATTTTCTGCTCATAAGTACTTTCTTCAGTTCCATGATATACCTCCTGTTTTAAGGGAAATAACTGTTCACGATCATTATATCATTTAAATACAAAATGGCGCAAAAAAACGGCAGATCACACTGATCTGCCGTCTGAATCATGAACTGTTCCTGATTACTCTACTGTGATACCCATCAGCTTGTAACCGGTGGAATCGATGGCTGCCTTCAGTGCTGCCTCATCCAGAGGAGCCTGGGACAGGATCTCAGTGCGGTTTTCCTTGTGGAAGGACTGTACATCTTCGACCTGAAGATTCTTCTTGATTGCCTCGTTCACGCGACGCCCACAGCCGCCTCAGTACATACCCTCGATATTCAGTATTGTCTTAACCATTTCTGCCTCCTGTTGGTTCATTTAAACCTTAAGATTTTTAATAAATAACTTCATCTATTAAAATATCATATAATCAAGCCTGAATCATCAGAAATTTTGCAATATATGGCGAAAACTATTAAATAAGAACCTATAATTTTTTGGATATACCAGACAGAAGCAGTTTCACATTCGCCGCAACAGAAATGACAATAGCTGAAACAAAAAACACTTGAAGCCCCACAATGGGGCCCCAAGCGTTAAGAAGGGATATATTGAACCAGGTTCAATATCGTTTTTGATTATACATCGACTAAATATCGATGTCCATAGTGATGTTAAAAATATATTCCGGATATTTTGCCTTTATTTCGTCGCAGAGCTTAGAAAATTTGGCATCCCGGTCCTTCAGGTCGTAATCGATGATAACATCGAAGCTGCAGGTCTTGTTTACCTTGTCTGCGAAGAAGCCGTGGATCTGATGCACCCCTTCGTGGCTCATGACGCTGCGGCTGATGTCGCTGCGCATCTGCCTGAGCTCGTCGTCCTTAGTGTTGTGGGAATAGATGCCTATACCGGTAAGAATTATGCCAAACTCCTGATAGACATCCCCTGCCACCTTGCGCTCCAGCTGGTCCAGCTCATCCACGGTCATGGTGTCAGGAACCTCTATGTGCACAGAACCCACATATCTGTCCGGCCCGTAGCTGTGAAGTATAAGATCGAAGGCCCCGTAGATATCCGGCTCCCTGCAGATAAACTTCTTTATCTCGCTGGTGAGCTCGTTCTCCGTGCGCTTTCCCAGGATGTCGTCCACGCTGTCCATGACCATCTCAAAGCCGGCCTTGATTATCATGACCGCGATCAGAACACCCACATAGGCCTCAAGGCTGATCCCAAAGAAGGTGTAGACAAGAGCCGAGGCCAGCACGGAAAGAGATATTATGGCATCGTTCAGCGCGTCGGCGCCGGATGCCACGAGGGATGCAGAATTAACCTTTTTCCCAACACCCTTCACATAGCGCCCAAGAAGCAGCTTAGCCACCACCGCCGAGGCGATTATCACCAGGGAGACCGTGGAATAATCGGGCACCTCCGGATGGATGATCTTTTTGACGGATTCCGCCAGAGAAGTGAAGCCCGCGTAGAGCACTATCACAGAGACCAGCAGCGCGCTTATGTATTCGATGCGGCCGTGGCCGAAGGGATGACGGCTGTTGGCCCTCTTTCCCGCCAGCTTGGCGCCTATGATGGTTATTACCGAGGACAGGGCGTCGCTCAGATTGTTTACGGCGTCCAGCACCACGGCTATGGAATTGGACAGCAGTCCCACTGCCGCCTTAAAGGCAGCAAGCATCATATTGACGGCTATGCCTATGATGCTTGTCCTTACGATAATTTTTTCTCTGTCCTGAAAATTTTCTGCCATTTCAGTTTTTTTCCTCCGAAGCCAGCAGCTTGTAGAGCAGTCTGTAGAGCTCCGCTGCCTCATCCTGATCCAGACTGATGCAGCTGCCCACCTTTTCAGGCACATCCAGAGCTCTTTCTCTGAGCTCAAGGCCCTTGGCGGTAACGCTTATCATCAGATTTCTGGCATCCTCCTCGCTTCTTTTTCTGGTGATGAAGCCCTTGTCCTCCAGCTTTTTCAGCAGAGGAGTAAGTGTGCCCGAATCCAGAAAAAGCGCCTTCCCCAGCTCCCTGGAGCTAAGGCTTCCCTTTTCCCAGATGACCATCATGGCGATGTACTGGGTATAGGTCAGGTCCAGAGCCTCCAGACTGGGTGTGTATTTTGCCACCACGGTCTTGGCCGCCGCGTAAAGGGGGAAGCAGAGCTGCTTTTCAATTTTCAGAACTTCGTATTTGTCCATTTTCTGTTTTAGATCAGTGCTGCGACTGCCTTTTCAACGTCCTTCATATCGTGGGTCGGTTCAAATCTTGCTACAACATTGCCCTCTCTGTCAATAAGGAATTTAGTGAAATTCCACTTGATGTCGGGCTTGCTCTTATAATCCTTGTCCATTTTTGCAAGAAGTCCGTTCATTACCATGGCCTTGGGACCCTTGCCGAAGCCCTCAAAGCCCTTCTGGCTCTTGAGGAACTTGTAAAGAGGAAGTGCTCCTTCACCATTTACTTCTGATTT
>JAEEPD010000189.1 GCA_016284575.1 Bacillota bacterium
ACGTGACCGCCCTCTCCCGGATGCCGGAGATCCACAGGGTCTTCCAGTATCACGGCGCGGAGCACAAGACCATACACTGCTTCGAAAACGGCCTGGAGCTGACCCCGGAGAACGCCCAGAGCTTCTACACTCTGCATCCCCGCTGCGGCACCAGCTTCATGATGTTCGTTATGGTGATAGCTCTGCTGGTGTTCAGCCTGCTGGGCTGGCCGAACCTGATGCTCAGGATCATTTCAAGACTTGCTCTGCTGCCCCTTATCGCGGGCCTGTCCTTTGAGGTGCTGCAGTTTACCGGCCGCCACAACAACGCCTGCGTCAAGGCTTTGAGCATGCCTGGAATAATGCTGCAAAAGCTTACTACGGCGGAGCCCACTCTAAGGCAGCTGGAGGTTGCCATCGCCGCCATGAAGGCGGTGCTGCCCAGCCAGGAGGATCCGGAGCTGCCGGTGGAATACTGGGTGGGTACCATCACCCCAGAAGGCGAGTTCATCAAATCTGAAGAGGAGACCCTCGCCTATATCGAAAGGAAAAAGAAGTCCTGATGACTGTTAGGGAGTGCTTCCGGAAAACTGAGGAGATGCTAAGGGACGGTGCAGGGGATGCTCTGCACGAGGCTGGCTATATAATGACGGAGCTCTCCGAAAAGGACCGCAGCTGGCTCTTCGCCCATGGGACAGATCCCGTGGACGATGAAATGGCCGAAAAGGCTTTTGATGCCGCAAGGCGCAGGCTTTTGGGCGAGCCCCTGCAGTATATCTTCAGGAGGGCGGACTTCTTCGGATACAGCATTTATGTGGATGAAAGGGTGCTCATACCCCGGCAGGACACGGAGATCATGGCCAAGGAGGCCGAAGCCTTTGCGGAGGAAAGGAAGGCCCGGGGCCTTAACACCCGCGCTCTTGACCTCTGCACAGGTTCAGGCGCCCTTGCTCTGGCTCTGACCCGCAGCTGCAGCAGCGTGACTGCCTCTGACATCTCGCCGGATGCTCTGGCCGTGGCTGATATAAACCTGAAGAACAATGGCGCCTGCTGTGAGCTGGTCCAATCAGACCTTTTCGATGCCCTGGAGGGCAGAGTCTTTGACCTTATAGTCAGCAATCCGCCCTACATTCCCGCAGGGGAGATCGAGGGGCTGGGGCCGGAGGTGAAGGATCATGAGCCGAGGCTTGCCCTTGATGGCGGCGCCGACGGCATGGATCTTGTAAGGCGCATAATATCAGTCCTCGGAGACCATCTGGCCCCGGAGGGCCTGGCGATCCTTGAGATAGGAAACGGCCAGGCAGAGGAGGTCTGCCGGATGGCGGAGGCAGAGGGCTTTTCGGCCAGGACCATGAGCGATTTCAGCGGCGAACAGCGCTTCGTTAAGATTTACAGGGACTAGATCAATCTGGAAGCAGGTACTGCGAAAGACCAGCCAGAGTGATAAGCCCGGCAGCTGCAAAAATAATACTTGCATTGCATGTTCCGCTGTGCTAATATAATTGGGCTTGACGTGAATAGCAGGCCTCGGCATAGGGCGCGACGGAAACTCTATTTTTCAGCCAGGTAATTAAGATCAGGAGGATTACAGAAATGAAAGAGGGAATTCACCCCGGGTATATGGACTGCAAAGTTACCTGCGCATGTGGCAATACCTTTATGACAAAGTCCAACAAGCCGGAGATCCGTCTGGACGTTTGCTCTAACTGCCATCCCTTCTTCACCGGTCAGCAGAAGTTCGTAAACCGCGGCGGCCGTGTTGAGAAGTTCAAGCAGAAGTACAACATCGACTAATAACAGCAAATCATGCAAATCAGACCCGGCTTTTTTAAGGCCGGGTTTTTGCCTTACAGGATAATATGAGCGATCTGAGACTGGTGGGCGCCCCCGCAAGGAAGCTGCCCCATCAATTGTACAGAATTAAATACGCGGAGATCACCGACACCCGCCTTATGGGTGTTCTTGGCATGCACATATGCTGGGAGGCGGTGCAGGGTCCTGAGCTGGAGCGCTATCTGGAGGAAAAGGACTGCAGCATTCAGGACTTCATCGCTCTCTATCACCAGATCTTCTACTACGAGGTGGAAGAGAGCGGTCTTGAGACCGTCACCGAGATCTGGGGAGACGACGAGGCCACCCTTACGGATGTGAAGAACCGCTTTTTCGGAGGCCTTGGCTGCAGCCAGATGCTGATGCTTACGGAAAACGAGGCGCTCTGGATGATAAAGCGCTTTGTGGAGGATACCCGCGGCAAGCATGGCAGCACGGAGATAGTCAATGCGGACGACGAGATACTGGAAAGCTCCGTTCTTAAGGACGGGATGCCCCAAAGCCTTGAGGATCTTTATGAGGACCTTAAGGACAGGGAGCTTCTTGGGGAGCTGGAGCGTCACAGGCTGATGACCAAGATCTGCGCACCCATAAGAAACGAATGCGCTGCCATCAATTATTATCTTATGCGAAGCTTTGGCCACGACCGGGAGGGCGCGGGCTTTGTTTCCGCACCCCTTGCAAGCCCCAGGTACCTTAAGCCGGTGGAGCTTTCGGGAAGGGCAGTCCTTCGGAAGAACAGCATACAGCTGCGCCACGAGGCGGACGGAGGGGAGAGCTACCTCTGCGAGTCCCTTCTTGAATGCAGCGACGGCTTTTACGTGGCATTTTCAGAGCTTGAGCTGGCTGATAAAAGGGTCACCGCATCGAAGCTGAACGCAAGCTTTAAGATCAGCGACCTTGAAGCCGCAAGAAAGCTGAGAAGGCCCGAGTATATAGCCTTTTTCGAGCTGGTGGGCCTTGGAGAGGAGAACCCGGAGGACATGATGGCTGAGGTGCTGCCAAAGGCCAGCCGCAAGTTCTTCGAGACCGGAGTCCTCTACATGGATTACAACAGCGACAACGATCATGTGGAAAAGCCCGTCTACAATCTGGCGGACGACGTCATGGCCAGCTACTTCCTTACGGATACGGACCAGCTGGTGGTGGCATCCAGCGAGCCGGGCCACATGATGAGCACGGAGCTGCTGCTCAGGATGAGCAGCCTGGGAAAGCATCTGGAGGCCAGAGGGCGCTACAACTTTGCCCACCCGCTGCTTGGAGATTTCATAGACAGCGGCTACGACGATTTTTACGAATATCTTAAGAATATAATGTAAAGCGGAGCGGGCCGGAAAGCCCGCCTGCCGTTACCATAAAGGCCCCATGAGCTACGTGGAATTTGAGGATGTAAGCAAGATATACAAAGCAGGAGATGTGGAGATCCGCGCTGTGGACCACATCAGCTTTGTCATTGAAAAGGGCGAATTCTGCGTTATCGTAGGCCCCTCCGGCGCCGGCAAGACCACGGTCCTGAACATACTCGGGGGCATGGATTCCTGCAGCGAGGGCCGGATAACCGTGGACGGCGCCATCGTCAGCGGTTACAATTCCAGGCAGCTTACCACCTACCGCCGCCACGACATAGGCTTCGTGTTCCAGTTCTACAATCTGGTGGGCAATCTGACAGCCCTTGAGAACGTGGAGCTTGCATCCCAGATCTGCAAGGATCCTCTGGATGCGGAGACGGTGCTTAAGGAGGTGGGCCTGGAGCACAGGATGAACAATTTCCCTGCCCAGCTTTCAGGCGGCGAGCAGCAGAGGGTGTCCATCGCCAGGGCTCTTGCCAAGAACCCCAAGATCCTGCTCTGCGATGAACCCACTGGCGCGCTGGACTACATCACAGGCAAGCAGATCCTGAAGCTCCTTCAGGACACCTGCAGGGAGAAGGGGGTCACCGTGGTGGTCATCACCCACAACAGCGCCATCACCCCCATGGCGGACCGCGTCATTAGGATAAAAAACGGCAGGGCGGATGAGATGAGCCTCAATCCGCAGCCCACGCCTGTGGAAGAGATAGAGTGGTAGTGCCATGAAAGCGCTTACCAAAGACTTTTTCCGTGAAATAAAGAATACGAGGACGAGATTTATCTCGATACTGGTGCTGGTGGCTTTGGCAGTGGCCTTTTTGTCGGGCCTCAAGGCTACGGCGCCGGATATGAAAATGACCCTGGATGATTACATGGACGAAAACCGTTTCATGGACATCCAGGTTTTGTCGACTTTAGGGCTCACTGACGAGGATCTGGAGGAGCTGCGGGCTCAGCCCGGGATCGCTAAAGTTGAGGGCTCCCACCAGCTGGACGTTTTCGCCAAGGGCGCCGAGGGGGACCTGGTGGTGAAGGTCTATGCCATCCCGGAGGAGATCAACACCCTGGAGCTGAAGGCGGGTCGCATGCCTGTGGGAGACAACGAGTGCGTGGTGGACAAGATGCTCCTCGGAAAGCTGAACTTTTCCATAGGCGACAGCTTTGAGATCGACCCGGGCGAGGACCACCTGGAGGACCTGCGCTTTGGCCGCTTTATAATCGTGGGCGTGGTGGCCAGCCCTTACTACATAAGCGTTGAGCGGGGCACCGCCTCCATCGGCTCAGGCAGCGTTGGCGCCTTCATGTACATAAAGGACGACAGCTTTACCGTTGATTACTACACCGCTGCCTATGCCCTTCTGGAGGGGGCTGAGGAGAAGGTGGCCTTCGCGAAGGATTACGACGACCTGGTGGACGGCGTTATAGACAGTCTTAAGCCCTTCGGCGAGGCCAGGGCCAGGCACCGCTATGATTCTCTCATAGGGGAGGCCAACCGGGAGCTGGACAAGGCTCAGAAGGAGCTGGACGACGCAAAGCAGGAGGCTGAGGAAAAGATAGCCGATGCGGAGGCCGAGCTGGCTGACGCAAGAAGAAAGCTGGATAACGGCTGGCGGGATCTTGCAGAGGGCCGTCAGACCCTTAAGACCGAGACCGAGGATGCCTATCAGCAGATCGAGGATGCGGAGGCCGAGCTGGCGGATGCATGGACTCAGCTGGAGGATGCAAGGCAGGAGATCGAGGACGGAGAAAAGGAGCTGGCAGACGCAAAGGCCCAGCTGGAGGATGCCGAGAAGGAGCTCATAGACGGAAAGGCCGAGCTGGACGATGCGAAGGCTCAGCTTGAGGATGCGGAGGCCGAGCTGATTCAGGGAAGAGCCGACGCTGAAGAAGGAAAAAAGAAGCTGGATGACGCAAAAAAGGAGCTGGACAATGGAGAGGATGAGCTATCTTCCGGTTGGTCCAGCTACTACAGCGGTGTTAAGCAGCTGGAGGAGGCTGAGGCTCAGCTTGAGGAAAACAGGCCCCTTTACGAGGCTGCTGTCACCTATCTTCCCATAGCAAAGGATCGCATGAGCGAGCTTCGGACCCTCTGGGCGGAGCGGGACGAGGACGTAGATGTAAAGTCCTATGCCCAGAGCCTGCTGGAGCAGGCCAAGCAGGCCGCAGCAGACGGCGGGCTTTCCGAGGAGGAGCTGGAGCGTATCAACGGCACCATAGATGGGATCGAGGACCGAGTAGATGAGGCTGAGGACATCGATGCCCTCATAGAGGAGGGCTTCGGCCAGGTGGACGGCTATCTGGAGCAGGGCCAGAGTCTTATAGACCAGTTTGAGGCAGGGGAAAGGGAGCTTGCCTCCGGTAAGGTCCAGCTTTCCAATGCCAGGACTCAGCTGGACAGGGGCAGAAGCAGCCTGGACAGCGGCTGGTATCAGTATCATAAGGGCGTTCAGGAGTACGAGGACGGCCTTAAGAAGCTGGAGGAGGGCGAAAAAGCCTATCAGGATGGTCTGGCAGAGTACGAGGAGGGCGTCAGAAAGTACGAGGACGGACTGGCTAAGTACAATGATGGTCTTAAGGAGTACGAGGACGGCGCAAAGGAGCTGGCTGACGGCAGGAAAAAATATCAGGACGGCCTTAAGGAGTACAACGACGGTAAGGCCGAGCTGGAAAAGAATAAAGAAGAGCTTCCCGGGATAATCGCCGATGCCCAGAGGGAGCTGGACGAGGCGCTCGTGGAGCTTTCGGATGGAGAAACCGAATATAAAAAGGGCTACGACGAGTATCTCAAGGGTAAGGAGGAAGCGGAGGAAAAGATAGCGGACTATCAGGAGAAGCTGTACGACGCAAGGCGAGAGATAAGCAAGATCACGGGCTGCGAATGGTACATCCTGAGCCGCAGCTCCAACCCCGGCTACCTGGGCTTCGGTCAGGATGCGGACAGGATGGCAAACCTGGCCAGCGTGTTCCCCCTTCTGTTCTTCCTGGTGGCAGCCCTTGTGTGCCTCACCACCATGACCCGCATGGTGGACGATCAGCGCATACAGATAGGAAGCCTTAAAGCCCTCGGATACAGCCGTTTAGCTATCTCAATGAAGTATTTGACCTACGGCGCTCTTCCGGCGCTTATAGGG
>JAEEPD010000002.1 GCA_016284575.1 Bacillota bacterium
AGCGTTTTCCAGATTGTGAGTTCCCGGGATCTGAAGCACTGCCGCAGGGCAGATTATTTTTCTGCTCTCTCCGTCCCGTATCTGTATGACCCCATCCTCGCAGAAGGCGTAAAGCCCGCTGCCGGCAGCGTAGCGCCTAAGCTCGGCCTCGGAAAGGCTGTGGCTGAAGGGCACCCTTTTCGCCTTAATATCCAGACTCAGGCTCTCCTCCGCCAGTTCCTTATCATCGGCGTTGAACACGTAATAGTCCTCCGCTGTCTGGTTCTTGTGCACCAGATGCTTTACCCTCCGGTACTCCTCCATGGTCTTGTGACGGTCCATGTGGTCCGGGGTGATGTTGGTGATGGCGCTCACATGGGGCCTGAAGCCTATGATGCTTTCAAGCTGGAAGCTGGATACCTCAGTCACCATGAGGGTCCCGGGCGCGGCCTCCGCTGCCACCTGTGTCACGGGAAGACCTATATTTCCCGCTACCTCGCAGGGAAGCCCGGCTTCCTTAACTATCTCTCCGAGAAGGGTCGTGGTCGTGGTCTTGCCGTTGGTCCCTGTTATGGCAAGGAAGCTTCCTTTGCATATCTGAAAGGCCAGCTCCAGCTCGCCGGTGACCACCGCTCCCGCGGCTCTTGCCTCCTCTATGAAGTCCAGCCATGGGGGCACGCCGGGGCTTAGTATGAGCATATCCCAGGGTCCTGCAGGCTTTTCGCCAAAAATGCAGGAGACCCCAAGAGCCCTCAGCTCTGCCACCATTTCCTTATCGAATTTATCCTCGGACTTTCCGTCCCAGGCGCTCACATCCCCGCCTGCAGAAAGAAGCTTCGCCGCGGAGATACCTGATTTTCCAAGTCCTACGACCAGTATCCTGCTCATGAGTCTTGCCTTACCTTCCTCTGATGCCCATCAGTGCTATGAAGCAGAGCGCGGCAGTCACAATAGAAAATACAGTCACTATCTTGACCTCAGACCATCCTCCAAGCTCGTAGTGATGGTGCAGAGGAGCCATTCTGAAAAATCTTCTGCCGTTCTGGGTCTTGAAAACGAAGACCTGGATGATGACTGACAGTGCTTCGGCCACGTAGATGCCGCCTGCTATGGGCAGGAAGAATTCCGCTCCGCAGCTTATGGCAAGGGCGGCAAGGCCTGCGCCAAGGGCAAGGGAACCCGTATCTCCCATGAATACCCTTGCGGGATGATGATTGTACTTAAGGAAGCCTATGCAGACACCCATTATCGCCGCCGCAAAATAGGCGGAATCGTGGGAGGGCGCATATATCCCGGCCTTCAGCTTTACGCCTCCGAACCAGATGGCGCAGATGACGGTAAAAAAGAGTGCCACGACAGCGGTGACGCTGGATGCCAGCCCATCCAGACCATCCGTAAGATTTACGGCATTCGTCATGGCTACCATAACAAATACCAGGAAGGGTATGGTGAGCCAGCCCAGATCTATTCCGCCGTAAAAGGGCAGAACGATGGCTCTTGCCGCAGGATTGCAGAAATACTCGTAGATGCTGAAAACAAGCGCCGCGCCGATCTGCAGCACTATCTTCTGTCTGGGTGTCAGGCCTTCGTTATGCCTCTGCATGATCTTGATATAATCGTCTCTGAAGCCGATAAGACCGTAGGCCAGGGTAACCAGAAGGATCACAAGCATCTCGGAGCCTGCACCGAAGGCGAAAAAGGCCAGAAGAGATGCCACTGCAAGGGATATGAGCATGGCTATGCCACCCATAGTGGGAGTTCCCGCCTTTGCCAGGTGAGCCTGGGGGCCCTCCTCTCTTATGCTCTGTCCCGCCTTAAGGCGCTGCAGCATGGGTATCTCAAGCCCTGTCAGCACCATTGAAAGGCAGGCTGAAAGCCCGAATATCGTTATCAAGTGTACGTAATTCATTATTCACTCACCAGTAATTCTCTGATCTTATCTGCCAGCTTATATATCTCTGTGGAAAGAGAGCCCTTAACAAGGACTGTATCCCCTTCCTTAAGAAGCCCGGGCACGCTTTCCAGCGCCTCGCCGGTATTCGCAAAGCACATGGCAGAAACGGAGGAGCTTCCCATCCGGCTTCCCATAACGTAGAGAGCTCTGTTGTCGCCAATGGCCACCAGCATATCTATACCCTCATCCGCGCAGAGCTTTCCTATGGCAAGGTGAGAATCGTCAGATGCGGAGCCCAGCTCCCTCATGTCGGAGATGACGGCTATCCTGCGCCTGCCCTCAGACTTTGCCAGAGTCTTTACAGCGGAAGCCATGGAGTCCGGGTTGGCGTTGTAGCTGGCATCTATTAGGGTAATGCCCCTGCCCCTGTACACATCCATGCGCTTGTGCTCTATCTCAGCCGAAGGAAGAGCCGCCGCAGCCTCCTCA
>JAEEPD010000190.1 GCA_016284575.1 Bacillota bacterium
GCTCATCAAGTGCGCTGAAGGCGCGGCTCACATGACAGAGACCGAGCTGGAGGTGGAGTTCCTTGGCGGCTGCTATAACACCATGCCCAATGCCACCATAGCAAAGGTCCTCCACGAGACTCTGGGCGAGATCCCCGACACCGAGTGGACTCAGGAGGAGAAGGACTGGGCCGACGCCATGAACAAGAATTCACCGCTGAATAACGGTCAGCCTGTACCCCCGCTCAAGGATGAGCTTCCGCCCATAAGCCACGAAAAGTTCTCGGCTTCCTCCGATGTTGGCGATGTTCAGCACATCGTGCCCTGCGCCAGCTTCACCACCACCACCGCCAATTCCCTCAGCGGCTCCCACACCTGGATGATCACCTGCTGCTCAGGCAACAGCATAGGCTTCAAGGGTATGATCAGAGCCGGCAAGGTAATGGCAGCGGCAGCGGGCAAGTTCTACAGAGATCCCCAGCTGGTGAAGGCTGCAAAGGCGGACTTCGAAAAGGATATGGACGGCAAGACCTATGTCTGCCCGATCCCCAAGGATATCCCCATCCCCCAGCCTGAGAAATAGGAGACAGAAATGGATTATCAGAAGATCTACAAGTCGATAGACGACAAGCAGGAAGAGTACTTTGATATAGCACGGAAGATGTATGAAAACCCGGAGCTTGCGTATAACGAAGTGAAGGCCTGCGAATGGATCGCAGAATCCCTCAAAAGGCACGGCTTTGAGGTGGAGACCGGTGTTTACGGCATCGCCACGGCGATCAGGGCAACCTGGGGCAAGGGACATCCCATCATCGGCGTTCTGGCTGAATACGACGCTCTGCCAGGCCTTTCCCAGAAGCAGAATACTGCTTTCGATCCTGTTATCCCCGGCGGTCCCGGCCACGGCTGCGGCCACAATCTGCTGGGCGTAGCCACCCTTGCAGGAGCCATAGCAATGAAGGAGGACCTTGAAGCAAACGGCCTTGAGGGCACTGTAGTTTACTATGGCTGCCCCGCAGAGGAGGTCGTAACAGGCAAGCCCTTCATGGCAAGGGGCGGTGCCTTTAAGGAGCTGGATCTGGCAATTGCTTATCATCCCGGCGGCAAGCAGGGCGTTTCCGGAGGCGTAATGTGCGGACTTAACAGCGCCATCTTCCACTTCAAGGGCAAGACCGCCCATGCAGGCGGCAATCCCTGGCAGGGCAGAAGCGCGCTGGACGCAGCTGAGATCATGAGCGTGGGCGCGAATTACTTAAGAGAGCACATCGAGGACGGCATCCGCATCCACTATGCATACAAGGAGGCCGGCACCGCTCCCAACATCGTCCCCGACAGGGCCAGCGTCTGGTACTACGTAAGAGCCTTCACAAGAGATGCGGTGGAGAGCACCTACAACAGACTGGTGAAATGCGCAGAGGGTGCGGCTCACATGACGGAAACAGAGCTGGAGGTGGAGTTCCTGGGCGGCTGCTACGAGACTCTGCCCAATGCCACAATTGCAAGAGTGCTTCACGATTCTCTTGAAGAAGTTCCTCTGGTTGAATGGACCGAGGAGGAGAAGGCCTGGGCCGATGCCATGAACAAGAACTCCGCCCTCTATAAGGGAGAGGATGTTGAGCCCTTCAATGATAAGCTTGAGCCCATAAGCTACGAAAGGGGTTCCGGCTCCACAGACGTGGGCGACGTTCAGCACATCGTTCCCTGCGCCATGTACACCACCACCACAGCCAACAACCTCTGCGGCGGTCACACCTGGCTCATAACCTGCTGCGCAGGCAACAGCATAGGCTTCAAGGGCATGCTCAGAGGCGCCAAGATCATGGCTGTCTCCGCAGGCAAGTTCTACAGAGACCCGGCTCTGGTAAAGGAGGCAAAGGAGAACTTCGAGAAGGACATGGCAGGCAAGACCTACAAGTGCCCCATTCCCGATGACATCGCCATTCCTCAGCCTAAATAATTCATTACACTGAACTGGTTATAGCTTTTTAAGGGTTTTTATAGTATAATCCTTAAAAAGCTATTTTTATTGCAGTAAATGACCGGAGAAATTTCATGAAGACTATCTATTACGGCGGAAAGATCTACACCGGCGGCGCATCCTTAAAGGGCGCAGGGGCTGAAAGCCCGAAGTTTGCCGAAGCTTTTGCGGTGGAGGAGGGCAGGTTCACTGCCGTCGGCAGCATCGATGAAGTGATGCAGTATCTCGGCACCCAGACCAATGCCTGCGGCGGAGATTTCAGAAGAGTGGATCTTGGCGGGCGCTTTGTATGCCCCGGTTTCAACGATTCCCACATGCACCTGCTGGGCTACGGCTTCAGTCTTTCCATGGCATCCCTGGCACCCCATACCGGCAGCAAGAAGGACCTCTATGGCTACCTGGCGGAGTTTGCCAGGGAGCATCCGGCCCAGGGCAGCGAGACAGACCCCTTAAAGAACGCATCCCTCTGGATCCGCGGAAGAGGCTGGAATCAGGACTATTTCGCGGATGACAATACCATGCCCACCCGCTGGGAGCTGGACAGGATATCCTCCGACAGGCCTATAATCATCACAAGAGCCTGCGGCCACTCAGCAGCTGCCAACAGCAAGGCTCTGGAGCTGGCTGGGGTCACTGCCAAGACCAAGGCTCCGAATGGCGGTGACATCGGAAGGGACGCTTCCGGAGAGCCCAACGGACTGCTCTTCGATCAGGCCATAGGCCTTGTCAACTCCATCGTTCCGCTTCCCTCCAAGGAGGAGGTCAAGGAGATGATAAAGCTGGCCTGCGCAGGGCTCAACAGCTTTGGCATCACCAGCTCTCAGACCGACGACTACGGCGTTTTCAGGGCTCTTGGCTGGGAGACCGTGAATGAGGCTTACAGGGAACTGGAGGCTTCCGGAGAGCTGACCGTCCGGGTGTTCGAGCAGAGCAATTTTACGGACTTTGACCAGTTCAAGGCCTATGTTGAGGCTGGAAATACCACCGGGACCGGCACTGAAATGTTCAAGGCAGGGCCCCTCAAGATGCTGGGAGACGGCTCTCTTGGAAGCAGGACCGCCCATCTGGCAAAGCCCTATGCGGACGATCCTTCAACCTGCGGCTTCAACCTGTTCAGCGATGATCACATGAATAAGATGGTGGCCTTCGCCAACGAAAACGGCATGTCTGTGGCCATTCACGCCATAGGCGACGCCTGCCTGGATCAGGTGCTGAACGCAGTGGAGAAGGCGCTGGAGGCCAAGCCCAGAAAGGATCACCGCCACGGCGTGGTCCACTGCCAGATCTCAAGGGCTGAGCAGCTGGAGCGCATCGCAAGGCTTGGCATGCACGTTTATGCCCAGAGCATCTTCCTTGACTACGACAATCATATAGTTGAGGCGAGGGCTGGCAAGGAGCTGGCTTCCACCAGCTACAGCTGGAAGACTCTTATGGATAAGGGCGTTACGGTCTCCAACGGTTCCGATTGTCCCGTGGAGCTGCCGGATGTTATGAGGGGCATTCAGTGCGCCATAACCAGGACCTCCATCGATGGCACCGGTCCCTATCTGCCCGAGCAGGCCTTTACTCTTGAGGAGGCGCTGGACAGCTTTACGGTGCAGAGCGCCTTTGCAAGCTTCGAGGAGAAGGAGAAGGGCAGGATAGCTCCGGGCTTCCTGGCTGACTTTACCATTCTGGAGCAGGATCCCTTCATGACCGATCCAAAGCAGATCTATAAGATAGGCATCCATTCCACCTACCTTGGCGGAAAG
>JAEEPD010000191.1 GCA_016284575.1 Bacillota bacterium
GTGAACAGCGGCGTGTAACCTGAAGCAATGAAAGCGAGTCTGACCGGATACTGAAGAATTCCCGTTGTGTGAAACAGAATCTTAATGATGATGGAGGAGTAGGAGCGAGCAATGCAAAGGAGCTGTTGGGAATAATGCGTGGAGAAATCAAAACAGCAAGACTGCTCCTGCGCCGATTGGGAGAGCATTCGCAAGATTGTTAAAGGTGAATGAGAAAGAGACGTGCAATAAGAATTCAAGTCTATTGCGACCTAAGGGGTGAAGTAACAATGTTTGATCTGGACAAATACCTGGCTGAACTGATCCTGAACTGTCGGTCGGCTTTCGGCGAGAGGCTGCTGTATATGGGGCTGCAGGGAAGCTGGCTGCGCGGTGAAGCTCATGAAAACAGCGATATCGATATCATGGTGATCCTTGACCGGTTCTCCGTGCGGGATATGGATACATACCGCGAGATCCTGAAAAGGATCGGCTTCTATGAGAGATCCTGCGGTTTCATCTGCGGGAAAGACGAAATGAAGCGCTGGAATCCTCTGGAGGTATGCCAGCTGCGTCATACGACGAAAGACCTGATCGGCGCACTGACGGATTTTCTTCCGTCCGCGACTCGGGAAGACGAGATCAACTATGTCAATTTGAGCCTGGGGAATCTGTATCACGAACTTTGTCACCGCTTTATTCATGCGGACAGGGACAAGAACACAGCCAAATTCCGCGGCACCTGCAAGAGCGTGTTTTACCTGATCCAGAATCTGCATTTTCTGGAAAGCGGGCGTTTCATTCTCAGCAGGAAAGATCTGAAGAACGCGGTTGCGGAGGAAGACCGGATCGTTATGGAAATGGCGGAGCTGCCGGACTCCTATGATTTTGATCAGGCTTTTTCTTTCCTGTTTGCCTGGTGTCAAGATGCTTTTGCACGCATTGAACACCTTGGAGGAAAATGATAAGCTGTACCTGACGATAAACCGTCTGTATGAACTTAAGGCATCATGAGTTTGAAATGACAATGGATCATGAAGGAAACGGGACGAGCATTCTTCTGGAGACAGAAAGATTGTTTCTGCGGGAAATGGACAGGAACGGATGAGGCAAACGGGATTACACATGTGTCAGTGATCTCAAAAGAGGACTGGCTGAGCGAGATCGGCGCACAAGCCATAAATCAGCAAAAGGACGGGCTTCAGGAGCGTGGGCTTTAGAATGGTGTCATTCATGGAACAAGAACTAAAGGTAAATGAAATATCATACAGGCTCCTTCGCCTGCTTGGTAAAGGCAAGGGTGGGTATTCATATCTTGCGGAGCGGGCTGGGCAGCAGGTTGTGCTAAAGCAGATCCATCACGAGCCCTGCGATTATTATTCCTTCGGCAACAAGATCGAGGCTGAATTGCGGGATTATGAGCGGCTGCAGAAGGCCGGCATCCGCATCCCCAGGATGCATGCCGTTGACAGGGAGGCCGAACGGATAGTCAAGGACTATATCGAGGGACCTACTGTGATGGAGCTTTTGCAGACGGGGAAAGACCCTGCGCCGTATCTGCCCCAGGTTCGTGACGTGGCAGCAAAGGCAATGGCGGCGGGGATGAACATCGACTATTACCCGACCAATTTTGTTGTGCAGGACGGCCTGCTCTGGTACGTGGATTACGAATGCAACGACTACAGCGAGCAGTGGGACTTTGAACACTGGGGCATTGAATATTGGCAGCCTAAGGTGCGCCTTTGCGGCTACCGGGACGAGGATTATGAGGCGGTCTGCCATTTCCTGATCGAATTGAATCGGAAGGACAGAACGCACATCAACTGGAACTGGGCACGGTTTGAATGGATGATGGAACATTCGGAGTTTGACAAAAGCGCCAGGTCATCCATCGGGCTCTGGTGGTCGGAGGATAAAGTCGTCGGCGCGGCGATATACGATATGTACTTCGAAGAAGCCTTCTGTGGGGCGCTGCCGGAGTATGGGGCTCTGTACCCGGAGATCCTGGACTATGCATACCGGGAGCTGAAGGACGATTCCGGGCTGGCTGTTGCGATCAATACAGAAAACACCGAAGAAATAAGAGCTGCTGAGCTGGCAGGATTCGAGCGGACCGATCAGAAAGAGACGATCATGGAGCTCTCCCTTGAAAGAGACTTCTCATCAAAGCTTCCCGAGGGACTGCAGCTTCGGGAAATGGATCAGGTCGCGGATCGGGCTGCTCTTGAGTGGCTTTTCTGGCAGGGCTTTGATCATGGTGATGACCGGGAGGCGTTTGAACGTTCGCAGGACCATGTTCCTCATGTCAGAAGGCATTTCAACAAAGCCTTATGCCTTTCCGCCGTGGATACTTCCGGAGAGCCGGTATCGCACGGCTCACTCTGGTTTCATCAGGATACGGACTATGCCTATGTGGAGCCGGTCTGCACGATCCCCAGCTATCGAGGCAGGGGCATTGCCGCTGCGATTCTTTCTGAAGCTTTTTCCCGTGCCAAAGCATTAGGAGCAAAGGAAGCCTATGTGATATCCGATCTTCCGTTTTATGAGAAGCTTGGCTTTGAAATAGCGCAGAATTACTCGTTTTACCGGAAGAAAAGGTGATAAAAGCCCTTGACTCTCACACTGTGGCAGGCATTAAGCTTGACGTGAGCTCAAAATAACAGCAACAGGAGGTACCGCCATGCTGAAGATCGGAGAATTTTCAAAATTGTCCAGAGTCAGCGTCAGAATGCTCCGCCACTATGATGAGATCGGCCTTTTGAAACCAGCCGAGATCGACCGCTTCACGGATTACCGGTATTACAGAGAGGATCAGCTCCCGACAGCGGGCCGCATCGCCGCCCTGAAGGATATGGGCTTTTCCCTTGCGGATATAGTCAGGATCCTTGAAGTCTATGATGACCGGGATAAGCTGGAGCAGTTCTTTTCTGCCAGACAGAAAGAGTTGGAGGCCTTATCAAAGGACACAGCATATAAGCTGACGCTTCTGGACGCAGCCCGGAAAAGGCTGAGAAAGGAAGAAGACATGAGTTATAACGTAACCCTCAAGACCATTCCTGAGCGCTACGCAGCGACCGTTCATATGACCATTCCCCGCTACGAAGATGAAGGGATCATCTGGGGAAAGCTGGCTGAGGAAACCTGCCGGATGAATCTTGTGGAGGATGATCCCTGTCTTTGCGCGGTGACCTATCTCGATGGTGAGTACAAGGAAGAAAATGTGGAGATGATGGCGTGGAAGACCGTCAGGGGAAATTATCCTGATACAGAGCATGTGAAGTTCCGCACACTTCCGGAGGTAACGGTCGCAAGCTGCATCTACCAGGGAAGCTACACCCAGATCACGGATGTTTACACTGCCGTTATCGCATGGATCGAAGCAAATGGCTATGAGCCTGCTGGACCGATGTTCAACATTTACCACGTCAGTCCGCATGAGACCCAGAATCCGGATGAGTTTGTGACGGAGATCTGCTATCCGGTGAATAAGAAATAATGAACCCGGGGGACAGAGGAATGGCTTTTGATTTCAAAAAAGAATACAAGGAATTCTACATGCCGAAAAACAAGCCCGGCATCGTAACGGTTCCGAGTATGAATTATATCGCGGTCCGTGGACAGGGCGACCCCAATCAGGAGGATGGGGAGTACAAACAGGCCATCGGGCTGCTGTACGGCATCGCCTTCACCATCAAGATGAGCAAAATGGGTGATCACCGCATAGATGGATATTATGATTTTGTCGTTCCTCCGCTGGAAGGCTTTTGGTGGCAGGAGGGCTTAGAGGGCATCGACTATGCCCATAAAAATGACTTCCATTGGATATCCGTGATCCGCCTTCCGGATTATGTTACCCCGGATGATTTCGCATGGGCAGTGGGGGAGGCGACAAGAAAAAAGAAGACAGACTTCTCTAAGGCAGAGTTCCTGACCTATGATGAGGGGGTGTGCGTTCAATGTATGCATTTGGGCTCCTATGACGATGAACCCGCTGCGGTTGCCCGGATGCATGAATACATGGAGGCTCAGGGCTATGTTCTGGACATAAACGGGCAGAGGCTGCACCATGAGATCTACCTGAGTGACCCCAGAAAAACAGCACCTGAGAAGCTGAAAACTGTTATCCGTCACCCCATCAGAAAGGGATAGCAGCAGGACGGATCTAAGCAAAAAACTTCCATCACCGGTACTGAAAAGGACCCGGTGATGGTTTTTTATTGTTGTCAGATGCATGGAATTAATGTGCCGCGGGAAAAACAGGTGCTTATGCTTGAAAGGGGAAAAGTAAAGTGATAAAATTTTATCGAATAATTATAATGGCATATTATAAGGTTATCGAAATTAAAGATCCTGTATATGACAAGCAAAGCAGCTGAGCCAAAGAATACAGAAAAGAAAAAGCGCGGAGCAAAAAGGGTGCTCCTGCGTATATTGTGTTTTTTGCTTGCGCTTATGATCGCTGCAGCTGCAGCTGTCTATGCTTATGCACAGTATACTGAAACTCATTATAAGATAAGCTTTTATCAGGAGACGTCCCCTAAGGTCAGCGGCAATATCAGGCTCGTTGTGATCTCGGATATCCACAACCGGGAATACGGAGAAAAGAATGAAAAGCTGATCTCCGATATCCGGGATCTTGCCCCGGATCTCATCCTTTTCCCCGGAGACATGGTCATCAGGGAGCAGGATGACTACCAGCCCATGCTGGACCTCGTGTCAGTACTGTCAAAAATAGCTCCCTGCTACGGGGTTTTAGGCAACCACGAAAGCGAGCGCATCTACTACAGAAACGACAAGGGGCTGACCGCAGCCTTTAAGGACGCCGGACTGAAGCTACTGCGAAACGCTAAGGAGGATGTCTCTATCGGAGCTGACACACTTCAGCTTATAGGCGTTGAGGGCACATCCTATGGCTTTGAGGAATACGGCGGGCGCGAATTCATGGATAAGACCGAGATCGACCCATCCAGGTTCTGCATCCTGATGGCCCACATTCCCATCCTGTTTGAACCGCAGCTGTCCGCATACAGCTTCGATCTGGGAATCGCGGGACATGTGCACGGCGGAATAGTGGTCCTGCCCTTTATAGGCGGGCTTTATACAAGTGAAGAAGGATTTTTCCCGAAATTTACTTCGGGTAAATATATTCTGGACAACCGGCAGAGCCTGATAATCAGCGGAGGACTGGGTGATTCCAAGCCCTTCCCGCCGCGGATCAACAACACTCCCGAGCTGGTTGTGATCGACATCGACCGGTATTGAACTAAGGGCGGCTTCAAAGCGCCGGAAGGAGAATAAAGGCTATGAAAGACAGTAACAGATCAAGGACGGCCGGGGAGGGTATCTACTCCGGCAGCCCGGGAAGAGGGTGGACCAGCCTTCAGAACAGCTTTGAAGCGTTCAGGAGGCGCAGGCTGCTTGTTTTCATTTCCTTCCTGATAATCGTTCTCGCCCTGTGTGGATATAATTATTCCAGATATCGACACACAGCCAGCACCATCATGTCGCTGGACTATGAAGAGGCTTCAAAGGGCCTGACTCCCAATCAGACCCGGTACAATATCTTCGAGATTCGCAGCGAAGAGGTGATGGAACGGCTGATAGAGTATGCGGGGTTGGAAGGAAAGATAAGTCCCAAGGAGCTGAGCGAATGCGTCAGCGTACGGGCAACCCACGACAAAAACATCAGCGCCAATGTGAATTATATCAGCACCTCCTTTGTGGTGGAGTTCACGAACAACGGAGAGATAGAGGGGCGAAGCGCGGAGGACATGCTTTCGCTGCTCTGTAAGGCTTACCGCGAATACTTCGTGGAGCGCTACGGCTTCAATCACTCCATCCTGTCTTTCGATGTCAGCGATCTGAAATTCAATGACGAGTATCTGATGGCTGTGGACCTGCTGGAGCTTAAGTGCAGCCAGCTGGAAAAGTACGCGAGTCTTCGCAGAAGGGAGAGCAAGAACTATCAGGACCCGGATACCGGGGTCACATTCTCTTCCCTGGAGCAGAGGGCAACCAACTTCTATGCCTACGATCTCGCCAGGCTGCGCTCCTTTATCATCGAAAACGGTATAGCGGAGGACAGGGCTGAGCTCGACAGCGTGCTGAGCTACAAGATCCGCATGGACCGTCTGGCCTATGATAAGCTTATGGCTGCATATGATGAGGACAACAGCGGCATACGCATGTATGACGCTGCCATGAGCGCTGCCGTCATGATCCCCACAAAGGACAAGTCAAATGATTATTACATGTCCAGGACTAAAACCGGCATGGACAAAATGGCTATTCACGCTGACGCCCAGCTTGCAGGCGCAACGGAGCGGATGGAGCAGATCGAGTATAACAGTTATCTTGCAGAAAAGCTGAAAGCTAATGTGTCCGACAGGATCAAGACGGAAAAGGCCAATACCATGATCCTGGAGCTTGAGGCATCGCTTAAAAAGCTTGCAGCTGATATCCAGGCGATGGACAGTGCCTATACCAATTCAAAGGCCCGCAATTATATCGGCTTCAGCGAAAATAAAGTAGGGCTTGCGGATCAGGTTGGCCTTGTATATTCGCTTCTAATAGCTGCACTTATACTTGCGGCGGCCTTCATATGCGTCTTCCTCAGCAAATATAATTCCAAAAAGGAGAGAGCAGTATGAGAAAATTCAGTATTCTTCGCTATCTGAAGCAATTCAGCCTGCTGATCTTTCTTTTAGCCGTGATCGGATCTCTGCTGATCTTTGTTTACGGTAAATCTCATCAGCAGTATGTGGCATCCACTGTCATACAGTACACAAACAGCGGCGCAAAGGATGGCTTTACTCCCGACGGGACCCCCCTGAACGTGGAGGAGATCTATTCCTCCACGGTGATAGACGCTGCCCTTACGGATCTGGGCTACCAGTCCAATATCGATTCCATCCGCTCAAACTGCTATGTGGAGGAGGTCATCCCCGAGAACCAGCAGAAGCTTAATGAGGCTCTGCTGGAAAAGGGCGAGGATCCCTCCTACGTAACGGATACCTACCGGGTATACTACGTGGGGGATAAGGACACCGGCGAGGATTATGCCTGGAATGTGCTGGATGCCATCATCAATAACTATTACGAGTTTTACGCGGAAAAATATGTAGAGGAGCAGCTGCAGAACAACGGCGTCTCCGTGCTGGCTGAAGGAAACTACGACTATCTTGAAAGCGCTCAGGTGCTGGAGGATTCCGTTTCCGAAATGCTGGATTACCTGCTGGACAAAAGGGCTGCCCACCCATATTTCCGTTCAGTCGAGACCGGCTATACCTACAGCGACCTGTACAATATCTACAACTACCTCTATAACCACGAGATCCCAA
>JAEEPD010000192.1 GCA_016284575.1 Bacillota bacterium
AAAAACATAGAAAGCTACGAAAATTATGTCTCCCAGATCGAAAGCTTTGAGAGACTGTTCGAAATAAAGCCGCAGGCTCTGGCCTGCGATCTTCACCCGGATTACCTTAGCAGCCGCTATGCGGACCAGAGGGCGGAGGAGCAGAATATGGAGCTTGTGAAGGTGCAGCATCATCACGCCCACATGGCATCCTGCATGGCGGACAACGGACTGGACGAGCCTGTCATAGGCATAGTCTGGGACGGCACAGGCCTTGGGGCTGCTAAGAACAGCTGGCGGGCAGGGGAGGAGCTTCAGCCCGGATCGGAGATCTGGGGCGGCGAATTCCTGACAGGGGACTTCGGCGGCTTCGAAAGACAGGCAAGCATACGGCCCATAAGGCTTCCGGGTGGCGATAAGGCCATGGATGAGATCTGGCGTACAGCTGCATCGATGCTCCTGGATGCTGGCCTTTCGGGCTCATATATGGAGCTTCAGGCTAAGACAGGCCTTGAAGCGATAAGCGCCGAGCAGCTTAAGCTGGCGGAACGCATGCTGGAGGCGAACGTCAACTGCCCCAAAAGCAGCGGCATGGGAAGGCTCTTCGACGGAGCCGCGGCCCTTCTTGGCATCAGGTCCGAGGCGGGCTACGAAGGACAGGGCGCCGTGCTTCTGGAGGTGGAGGCCGAGTCCTGGCTGTTTGAAGAAAACCCGGAGCTCAACGCCGGCTGCTATACCATAAAATATTACGAAGAAAACGGCCTCAGGGTCTTCGACTGGCGGCCCATGATAAAGGAAATGCTGGAGGAGCTTGCTGATAATCTCAGCAGAGGCGAAGGACCCGGCTCCTGCGCAGCCCACTTCATGAATACCTTGCTTATGATGGCAGCGCAGACGGTCCGCTGGATATCGGATCGGACAGGTATAAAAAAAGTGGTGCTCTCAGGAGGGACCTTCCAGAACATCTACATGATGCAGCGGCTCCCCGGAGCTCTGAAAAATCTGGGCTTTGAGGTCTTCACCCACCACAGGGTCTCAACAAACGACGAAGGGCTGTCCCTGGGGCAGCTGATGATAGCAGAAAGGATAGCCAATGTGTCTGGCAGTACCTCTGAGAATTAAAGAAATAAACGGCGAGGACGCTGTGGCCGAAAGGGACGGAGTGAGCCGGAAGATAAAGGTTGGCTTTATACAGGACCCCAAGCCCGGAGATTACGTCATAGTCCACGCCGGCTTCGCCATCGAAAGAGTGGATGAGCAGCAGGCTATAGACGACCTTGAAGCCTGGAGGGAATTCCAGGAGGCTATCAATTCATAGTTTCTTCAAAGGGTGACCTGACGGCAGGACCCGCCTGGCAGCAAGGACGTTTATGGAAAATAAAATATCCGGACAAATCAATATCATGGAGGTCTGCGGCACTCACACCATGGAGATCGCCAAGGCCGGCATCAAGGGCATGCTGCCGGAGGGCATAAGGCTGGTATCAGGTCCGGGCTGCCCGGTGTGCGTCACCCCGCCGGAAACAATAGACGCCTGCCTTAAGCTCAGCGAGCAGCCCGGCATCATACTCTGCACATACGGCGATATGATGCGGGTCCCCGGCTCTGTAAGAGGCGATAATCTCCTGAAGAGGCGGGCCCTGGGTGCGGATGTGCGGGTGGTCTACTCGGCCATGGATGCCGTGGAGATCGCGGCAGAGCAGCCGGACAGGCAGGTGGTATTCCTCGGCGTGGGCTTTGAGACCACGGCCCCCGGAACCGCGGCAGCCATAGGAGAAGCCGCCAGAAGGGGATTGGAAAACTTCAGCGTATTCTCCATGCTGAAGATGCTGGAGCCCTCGGTAAAGGCTCTGGCAGCGGACCCTGAATTCAATGTGCAGGCCTTCCTCTGCCCCGGACACGTGGCAGTGATACTCGGAGAAGAGGGCTTAAGATTCTTTGAAAAGGATATAAAGCTCCCGTCTGTTATCAGCGGCTTTGAGCCTGCGGACATCATGCGCTCCATAGCCATGATAATGCGGCAGATCAGGGCAGGCGAGGCCAGGCTGGAGAACGAATATACCACCGTGGTTAGGCCCGAGGGCAACACCCTGGCTCTTGAGACCATGAAAAAATACCTGGTGCCCCGCACCGACATCTGGAGGGGCCTTGGAACAGTCCCCTTAAGCGGCTACGGCATCAGGCCCGAATACGGAAAATACGACGCGGAAAAGCGCTACGGCATAGAGATAAAGCCTCTGGAGCTTAAGACCGCCTGCAGATGCGGAGACGTGATCCGCGGCAAGCTGGATCCAAAGGACTGCCCCATGTTTGGGACCGTCTGCATCCCTGAGGATCCGGAAGGGCCCTGCATGGTGTCGGCGGAGGGCGCCTGCGCCGCGGCATACAAATACAGAAGCATAGAAGACTGATCCCAAAGCTCCGGCTTTGCGGAGATACGGAAAAATGGCTGAAAATATAATCACTCTGGATTACGGCAGCGGCGGGCTCAAAAGCTCCCGCCTCATAGCTGAAAAAATACTTCCGAAGCTCGGTAACAGCGCGCTCTCTCAGCTGGGAGATGCAGCCGTGCTGCCTGTCACGGAGAACATAGTCTTCTCCACTGACAGCTTCGTGGTCACCCCCAGGTTCTTCCCCGGCGGAGACATAGGAAAGCTCTGTGTCTGCGGCACCGTCAACGATGTTTGCATGGCAGGAGGAGACCCCTGGTACCTGAGCCTTTCCTTCATACTGGAGGAGGGCCTGCCCATGGAGGAGCTGGAGAGGATCATAGATTCCATAGCAAAGGCTGCAGCTGAGGCCGGAGTGCAGATCGTGACCGGAGACACCAAGGTGGTGGAGAAGGGCACAGGAGACGGTATATACATAAACACCACAGGCATAGGCGTGCTGCATACACCGGGCCTTAGCCCCGGCAATATAAGGCCGGGAGACGCTGTGATAGTTTCCGGAAACATAGGAGACCACGGCACCGCGGTTATGCTGGCAAGAAACTCGAATCTTCTTCAGGCAGACGTAAGCTCGGACTGCGGGTCAGTAAAGGATCCCGCTCTTGCACTGGGAACGGCTCTGGGTGGGGACCTTCGGGTAATGAGAGACCCCACAAGAGGGGGCCTTGGCACCACTCTTAACGAGTTTATCGAAGGCACCAGGCTCGGCATAGAACTGCAGGAAAAGGACATACCCGTTTCGCCATCGGTAAACATGGTCTGCGAGCTGCTGGGCCTTGACCCGCTTTACTGCGCCTGCGAAGGCCGCTTTATAGCAGTGGTGGCAAAGGAAAGAGCGGAGGAAGCCCTTCACATACTGAAAGGCTTTGAAATATCCAAGGATGCGCGCATCATAGGAAGCGTGACCGAAGACCATCCTGGAAAGCTGGTGCTCAGAACACCCTTCGGAGGCGGCCGCATAATAGGCAAGCTCACCGGCGCCCAGCTCCCGCGGATATGCTGATAAACGTCTGAAGATTATTGATAAAGCATGGTCGAAGCAGCAAGTGCTGCGAAAGACCATGGGCTAGCGCTTGATAATAAAGTCGTCCGCCAGCATCAGCTCTAGCATCGCCAAGGCTTGCTTTCGCTGGCTGGCTTGCGACTCGGACATTCCGCTGCGCTGCCGTCGCCAAGGCTTGGCAATCGCAGGGAATGTCTCGAAGAGCGAGGTCTTGAGCGGCACTTGCTGTTCGACCG